>NZ_LZJJ01000063.1:0-43102 GCF_001667625.1 Mycobacterium sp. E1715 | reverse complement strand
CACCACCTCCGGGCGGTCGGCCTGCGTGCGGGTCTCCGGTGATCTGGTCTACGAGACCGTGGACGCGATGGTCGAGGCCGCCGTCCAGCTCCTCATCCGCCAGCCCAACCTCGCTGACCTGCATCTCGACCTGGCCGAACTCGTCTTCTGCGATTCCGCAGGCCTGTCCGGCCTGCTGCTGGTCCACCGCCGAAGCGCTCAGGCCGGTGTGCTCCTGCACCTCGACCATCGACCGCGATTCCTCGACCGCATCCTGGACGTCACCGGCACGTTCGAGCACCTCGTCACCGCGTCCGTCTCGGATGCGGGCGGCCAGAACGCCCCGGGAGAAACCGGGGTTCGCTGACCCCTCGGCCGCCGGGGCGAGAGCCCGTAGGCTGGAACGCGACCGATGGCACCCGACGGATTTCTCCGGCACTCTGCGACGCGCACCTTCCGCGACCGCCGCGAGGCCGGTCGCGCGCTGGCCGAGCAGCTGGTGTCCTACCGCGACAGGGACGACGTGCTGGTGTTCGGGCTCGCCCGCGGCGGCGTGCCGGTGGCGTGGGAGATCGCCGCCGCGCTGCACGCCCCGCTGGATGTGTTCCTGGTCCGCAAGCTCGGGGTGCCGCGGTGGTCGGAGCTCGCGATGGGCGCGTTGGCCAGCGGCGGCGTCGTCATGAACGACGACGTGGTTTCGAGCCTGCAGATCAGCGACGAGCAGGTCCGTGAGGTAATCCGAAGCGAGACAACCGAACTCGCCCGCCGTGAGCGCGCGTACCGGGGCGATCGCGCGCCGTCCGACCCCCGCGGCCAGGTGGTGATCCTGGTCGACGACGGCATCGCGACCGGGGCCAGCATGCTGGCCGCCGTCCGGGCGGTGCGAGCCGCGGGCCCGAGATCGATCGTCGTCGCGGTGCCGGTGGGACCGCGGTCGACCTGCCGTGAGCTCACCCTCGAGGCGGACGAGGTGGTCTGCGTGACGATGCCGCCCGGATTCGAAGCGGTCGGCCAGGTGTACGACGACTTCCATCAGGTGAGCGACGACGAGGTGCGCGAGACACTCGCCACGCCCACCTGCTGACTGTTACTTGGCGGCCTCGTCGCCGCGGCCCTCCGCGGCCACCGCCGACTGTTCGGTCGCCTCCGCCGATGGCGGCGCGCCGGCTTCCGCCGGCGCTTCGTGGGCGCCCTCGTCGGGCGCTTCCTCGGTTGCTTCCTCGGGGTAGTCGACGGCCTCATCCTCGTGTTGCTCCGTGGCGCCCGCGTCGCGGCGCTGCCGCTCCTGCAACGCGTCGATGATCAACAGGACCACGCCGAGCACGCTGGCGCCGATGCACACCCAGGCCACCAACTCGTTGCTCGTGACGACGGCGAACACCAACGCGACGAGCCCGACCAGGGCCAGCACCAGCGCAATGATCAGCATCGGTCATCCTCCAAGCGGCGAGCGGGAGAGCCAGTTCGTGTGCAGGTCTAGTGTGCCGACCGCGCAGCTGGGCGAGTGTCCGGCACGCCTGTGAGGCTAGTTGTTACCCCGATTGAATTGGTCGAACCCGCCGGCGTCGGCACTGGAGTCGACGGGCGCCGCCGATCCACGCTGGCCGAGCTCCTCCAGCTGCGATTCCAGGTAGGTCTTGAGCCGGGTCCGGTATTCGCGTTCGAAGGTACGCAGCTGCTCGAGCCGGCCTTCCAGGACGGTGCGCTGCTGGTTGATCGTTCCCATGATCTCGGAGTGCTTGCGCTCGGCGTCGGCCTGCAGGGCGTCGGCCTTCTCCTGCGCCTGGCGCAGCTGGGTCTCGGAACGGGTTTGGGCGTCGGCGAGCATCGCGTCGGCGCGCTGCCGGGCCTCGGTGACCGTGGTCTCGGCCGTCTGGCGGGCCTCGGAGAGGATCTGGTCGGCGTTGGCGCGGGCATCGGCCAGCATCTTGTCCGACTCCGCCTTGGCCGTGCTGGTCAGCCGGTCGGCGGTGTCCTGGGCCAGGCTGAGCACCCGAGCCGCCTTCATGGCCTGTTCCTCGTTGCTCGACGAGGACGCGGCAGGCGCGGCCACCGGCGCCGCCTTGGGGGCCGGCTCCGGCTCGGGGACGGGAATCGCCTGAGTGGGGGCGGCCGCGGCGGCTGGGGCGGCGCTCGCGCCGCCGCCGGAGGCCAGCTCCTGGTCCAGCTCCTCGATCCGCTGACGCAGATCGCTGTTCTCTTCGATGAGCCGCGTCAGCTCGGCTTCCACCAGATCGAGGAAGGCGTCGACCTCGTCTTCGTTGTACCCCCGCTTGCCGATCGGTGGCTTACTGAACGCCACATTGTGGACGTCGGCTGGTGTAAGCGGCATTGTTTCGTCCCCTCAAGTTCCTGTCTAACGTTCTGGAAAGTGTAGAACGCAGTGGTAGCCGTCGTGCAACTGCCGTCCATCCTGTCACACCAGGCGCGACCGTTGCTGTTTAGGCCAATAAATAAGAACCAATTTCAAACGCTCAGGGCAATAAAATCCGAAACCTTAGAATTTTTAAATCGCAGCCACCAAACCGAGGCGAAAACGTGGCCGAACCGTCTCCGGGCACCGAAGCCGGCCCGCGGACAGGGACCGAAACGGCCCGGAGACAAGGCGCCGGAGACAAGGCGCCGGAGGCAGGGCGCCGGAGGCAGGGCGCCGGAGACAAGGTTAGGCCGCGGCGCCGAAGGCGAGCTGCATGCCGATGAACGCGACCAGCAGCAGCACCATGATGGACAGGTCGAAGCGGACCGCCCCGATGGTGAGCTGAGGGATCAGCCGGCGCAGCAACTTCACCGGCGGATCGGTGATCGACATGATGATCTCGAGGATCACCACGGTGATGCCGGTGGGATGCCAGTCGCGGCTGAACGATCGGATGAACTCGACGACGACCCGGGCGATGAGCAGCAGCCAGAAGATGAACAGCGCAAACCCAAGGATCTGAAAGAACAGCACCAACTGAAGAGCCCCGACCTTACCGATGAGATGTCATGCGCCGCAGGCATGCGCGGCGCCTGCCAGCGTACCGACTCCGGGCCCTCGACCACATCTCAGCTCGCCCGGCCAGCGAAGGCGGCGGCCGACCGCCGCCGCCGAGCCGGGTTTATTGGTAAGCGTAGAAGCCGGTTTCGGCGATCCGGCGACGCTCCTCCGGGGACACGTCGACGTCGGCGGGCGACAGCAGGAACACCTTGGTGGCCACCTTGTCGAAGGAGCCGCGCAACGCGAAGGCCAGGCCCGCCGCGAAGTCGACGAGCCGCTTCGCGTCGGCGTTGTCCATCGACACCAGGTCCATGATGACGGGGGTGCCGTCGCGGAACCGCTCGCCGATGGTGCGGGCCTCGCTGTAGTCCTTGGGCCGCAGCGTGGTGATCTTGGAGAGCGGGTGGCCCTCCTCGAACATCATCGCCATCCGGCGCGGGTCCATCGCCAGCGCGCCGCGGGTCGAATTGCGCAGCCAGGACCCGAAGCGCGGCCTGCCCATCTCGGGCCGCTCGAACTCGCGGGGGTGGACGGCGCCGTACCGCGACTCCTCCGCGTAACCGCCGCGGTAGCCGCCAGGCGGCGGGTAGTCCGCGGGCTCGCGCGGGTCGTCGTAGTCGCGCCCCTCGTAGCGGCCGTACCCGTCGTCGAAACGGGGGCGCGGGAATCCGCGGGAGGGCGCGTGGTCGTCGTAATACTCGTCGTCGTAGTCGTCCATCGGGGCCATACCGAAATAGGCCTTGACTTTGTGCAGTGTGCTCATTGCGTTGACCCCTTCTAGCCCCTGATGCTTGGTGTCAGTGATGAAGATGTGACTACAGTGACTTAATACGGTGACGGTAGCGGCCGCGGGCCCAATAGCGCGGTACCGACACGCACACATGTCGAACCGTGTTTGACGGCAATTTCGAAATCGTCGGACATGCCGGCGGACAGTCCGACGGCGTTGGGATGCGATTCCAGCACGCGCAGATGCTCCGTTCGCAGGCGCCCGAAGGCCGCGTCAGGGTCCGAGCCCAGCGGCGGGATGGCCATCAGCCCGGCCAGTTCCAGGTGTTTTGACTCCTCGGCCTGCGCGCAAAGCTGGTCGACCGCGCCCGGCAGCGAGATGTCGACGCCGCCCCGCGACTCGTCGCCGTCAAGGCTGATCTGGACGTAGATCCGCATCGGATCGGCGCGGCGGCCCTCCGCCAGGGCGGCCGAGACGCCCCGATCGAGGGCGCTGACCAATTGCGAGCTGTCCACCGAGTGAGCGGTATGCGCCCAGCGGGCGACCGAGCGGGCCTTGTTCCGCTGGATGTGGCCCACCATGTGCCAGCGCATGGCCGGGACGTCCACCCGCGATAAGAGTTTGGTGACTTCGCTCACTTTTTCCGATGCTTCCTGATCCCGCGATTCGCCAACGGCCCGGCAACCCAAACGCGACAAAGTCACCACATCGGTTGCTGGGAAGAATTTGGTAATCGGCAGCAGTTCGATTTCACCGACATTGCGACCCGCCGCTTCGGCGGCCGCCGCAAGGCGCGAGCGCACCGCCGCTAATGCGTGGGTCAATTCCGTTTCGCGGTCACCCCCCGCAGGCATGTCCACCGCCATCGCGGTCACTCCATCCACACCAGGGAGGCCAGCCGGCCGGTGGGCGCGTCCCGGCGGTGGCTGAACAACGTCGGGTCGTCGACCGTGCACCGCGGGTCGATGTCGATGGCCCTCACACCCAAATCCGTTAACTGGCAAGCGATTCCGGCCCGAAGATCGAGGCCGGGGGTGCCCGCCGAGGTGGTGGTGCGGCTGCCGGGCAGCGCGGCCTCCACCTCGTCGGCCATGGCCGCGGGCACCTCGTAGTTGCGGCCGCTGACCGCCGGGCCCAGCAGGGCCGAGATGTCCTCGGGGCGCGCGCCCAGCTCGACCATCGCCTCCACGGTGCGGGCCACCACCCCGCGCTGGGCGCCGACGCGGCCTGCGTGCACGGCCGCGGCCACTCCGGCGCGCGCGTCGGCGAGCAACACCGGCACGCAGTCGGCCGTCACCACCGCCAGAGCCAGCCGCGCGGTGCCGGTCACCAGCGCGTCGGTGTTCTCGACCGCGCCGCCCCGTGGCCGGTCGACCACCTCCACCCGGTCACCGTGGACCTGGTCCATCCACACGACGCGCTCGGGCTTGAGCCCGATGGCGGCGGCCAGCCGGTTGCGGTTGGCGGCCACCGCCGCCGGATCGTCGCCGACGTGGTCGCCCAGGTTGAAGGTGTCGAACGGTGGACCCGAGACACCACCGGCGCGGGTGGTGGTCACCCGCCGGATGCGCACGCTCACTTCTTCAGTATCCGGAGCCCCCCGGCTGCCAGCGGGCAGCGCCATCCTGCCCGTGCTTTTCGTGGCCGGTTTGTCGCGCACTGGCAAGCAGATCGAGACCCTCAGCGGCGCATGAACGGCGGCACGTCGACGTCGTCGTCGTCGCCACCGATATTCAGCGTGGCGCCGTTGGTGTGAACCGGGACGCTGACCGCGTCGACGGGTTCAAACAGTGTCGAGGTGAGCTTGCCGGCCTTCGCCGATTCGATGCGGTGCGCGCCGCCTTTTTCGGCGGCGCTGTCCCCGGTGACCGGTCTGCGACCGGGACCGGTCGCGCTGAAGCCCGCGGCGATGACGGTGACGCGCACCTCGTCGCCGAGGGAGTCGTCGATGACGGTCCCGAAGATGATGTTGGCGTCCTGGTGGGCGGCGTCCTGCACCAGCGAGGCGGCCTCGTTGATCTCGAACAGGCCCAGGTCGCTGCCGCCGGCGATCGACATCAGCACGCCCTGGGCGCCCTCCATGGACTGCTCCAGCAGGGGTGAATTGATCGCGATCTCGGCGGCCTTGAGCGACCGGCCCTCGCCGCGGGCCGAGCCGATGCCCATCAGCGCGGTCCCCGCGCCGGACATGATGCCCTTGACGTCGGCGAAGTCGACGTTGATCAGGCCCGGCGTGGTGATCAGGTCGGTGATGCCCTGCACGCCGTTGAGGAGCACCTCATCGGCGCTGCGGAAAGCGTCCATCAGGGACACCGCGGCGTCGCCCATCTGCAGCAACCGGTCGTTGGGGATGACGATCAGGGTGTCGCAGCTTTCCCGCAGCGTGTTGATGCCGCCTTCGGCCTGCGAACCGCGCCGCTTGCCCTCGAAGGAGAACGGCCGGGTGACCACGCCGACGGTCAGCGCGCCCAGCTTGCGGGCGATGCTGGCGACGACGGGCGCGCCGCCGGTGCCCGTGCCGCCGCCCTCGCCGGCGGTCACGAACACCATGTCCGCGCCACGCAGCAGCTCCTCGATCTCGTCCTTGGCGTCCTCGGCGGCCTTGCGGCCGACCTCCGGGTCGGCCCCGGCGCCGAGCCCGCGGGTGGAGTCGCGGCCGACGTCGAGCTTGACGTCGGCATCGCTCATCAACAGCGCCTGCGCATCGGTGTTGATCGCGATGAACTCCACGCCCTTGAGGCCCTGTTCGATCATCCGGTTGACGGCGTTGACGCCGCCACCACCGATACCCACAACCTTGATGACGGCCAGGTAGTTATGCGGGGGGGTCATCATCTCGTCTTCCTCCCTGGTGGGGATTCGGTTTCTCCGGTCACTCACGGTCCCCCTGGCAAACCCTCAACCTCAACCATAGAGTTAGAGTTATGTCAAGTAGTTCCGCGCAACCAGAACGGTATGGGCATGGCGCGCCCTAACCCCGCAGGCGCGCCGACGCGCGGCTCGCAAATTTTTTCTGTTACGACCGTCACACGCCGCGCTTGACCGGCGTCGCTACTTCACCGTCGGCAGGTCGGGGCTCGACACGTCGTAGGTCCGTCCGGGCTGGGTCAGCAGCGCGGCCAGCTTCTCGGCCTTCTCGTCGGTGCGATCGGTCGTCCCCCAGATGACGACCCGGCCATCGCCCAGCGTCAGCGTGATCGAGGCGACCGAGGGGGCCGCGACCCGGCCCACCTGGCCCGCGACCTCGGGTCGCAGCGCGGTCAGCACCTGCAGCGCGGCCTTGGTCGCCGGGTCGTTGGGGCCCGGGTTGGCGACGTCGAGGTACGGCAGCGCCGGCGGCGGCGGCCCGGTCGCGAAGTCGACGCCGTCGCGGTCGAACAGGTGCGGGCCGTCGGGAAAGTCCTTCACCGCCACCGCGATTCGCTCGACGATGGTGATGCGCAGCGCGGACGGGTACTGGCGCTGCACCCGGGCGCTGGCCACCCGCCGGATGGCGGCCACCCGGTCGGCGACCTGGTTGGTGTTGATCTGCAGCAGCGGCGTGCCCGGCCGCACCCGGGCGGCGTCCAACACCTCTTCCCGGGTCACCACCCCGGTGCCGACGACGACGATGTTGCGGGCCGACATCGCGGGGGTGAAGTACAGGATCAGCGCGAGCCCGATCCCGAGGGCGACCAGCAGCACCGTCACCAACAGCATCTTCAGGCCGCGGACCACACCCCGGGCCACGGGTTTGGGCTCGTCGGCCGCGCGGCCGGTGGCCCGGCGTTTGGCCTCCCGGCGGGCCTCTTCGATGGCGGTGGCGCGTGCCTGCGCCGCGCGGCGCTCGGCTCTTTCCCGGCGCGCCCGTCGGCGCGGCCCCTCGAATTCCTCGTCCTCCGTGGGCTTCTCGACGTCGGGCCCCGCGGCGAAGATCGGTTCGGTGATCGCGCCGTCCGCCGAACCGGAGGCCGATTCGCCGGCGACACCCACGGGGTCGTCCGGCTGGGTCATCGCGGCACTCCCGGCCGGCCGGGCGCGCTGCGGTTGTCCCGGATCCGCAGCTCGGTGACGATCTCCGGCCCGAGCAGGGTCACGTCGCCCGCGCCCATCGTGACGATGACGTCGCCCGGGCCGGCAGCCGCGGCCACCTGCTCGGCGACCGCGGAGAAGTCCGGCAGGTAGCGCACGGGCACGCTGACGTGCTCGGCGACGCTGGCGCCGCTGACCCCGGCCAGCGGTTGTTCGCGGGCGCCGTACACGTCGAGGACGAACACCTCGTCGGCGGCGTCCAGCGCGCGACCGAATTCCGCGGCGAATTCCTTTGTGCGCGAATATAAGTGAGGCTGAAAAACCACGAGGCTGCGGCCGCCGGAGCTCTGCTCGAGGACCGTGCGGACGGCGGCCAGCGTCGCGCTGATCTCGGTGGGATGGTGGGCGTAGTCGTCGAAGACGCGCACCGACCCGGAGTTGCCGACCAGTTCGAACCGCCGGCGGACTCCCTCGAAACCGGCCAGCCCGTCCAGCACCGCGTCCGCCGGGGCGCCGATCTCGAGCGCGGCGAGCAGGGCGCCCAGCGCGTTGAGCGCCATGTGCCGACCGGGCACCGACAGCCGCATCACGCGGGGATGCTGTTCGCCCGCCAGCTGGACGTGGGCGACCGCCTCGGTGCCCTGCTGCTCCCAGGACAGCAGGGTGGCGGCCTGGTCCACGCCCGGGTCGGATCCATAACGCAGCACCCGGATTCCCAGCTCGGCCGTGCGGTCCGCCAGCGCGGCCGCGCCCGGATCGTCGACGCACACCACCAACGCCCCACCCGGGGCCAGCCGCTCCACGAAGGCGTCGAACACCCCGACGTAGGCGTCGGCGCTGCCGTAGAAATCCAGGTGATCGGTCTCGATGTTGGTGACCACGGCGACGTTCGGCGTGTATTCCAGCAGCGAGCCGTCGCTCTCGTCGGCCTCCGCCACGAAGCAGTCACCGCTGCCGTGATGCGCGTTGGTGCCGGCCTCCCCCATCTCACCGCCGACCGCGAACGACGGGTCGCGCCCGCAGTGCTGCAGCGCCACGATCAACATCGACGTCGTCGTCGTCTTGCCGTGCGTGCCGGTGACCATCAGCGTGGTGCGCCCGTCCATCAGCTTGGCCAGCACCGCCGGGCGCAGGATGATCGGAATGCCCCGCCGGCGGGCCTCGACGAGCTCGGGGTTGGTCTTCGGAATGGCGGCGTGGGTGGTGATGACCGCCGTCGGGCCGCCCGGCAGCAGGTCGAGCGACGACGCGTCGTGGCCGATGCGGATCGAGGCGCCCCGGGCGCGCAGGGCGTGCACGCCGCGGGACTCCTTGGCATCGGACCCCGAGACCAGCGCGCCGCGGTCCAGCAGGATGCGAGCGATGCCCGACATGCCGGCTCCGCCGATGCCCACCATGTGCACCCGCTGCAGCTCGGGCGGCAGCTGTTCGGCGTTCACCGCCGCCCTCCCGCGGCTGCCTTCCTGGCGATGTCCAGCGCCGCCTGCGCCACCTGGCGCGCCGCGTCGGGGTGCCCGACCCGCGCGGCGGCCGTCGTCATAGCCGCCAACCGGGGCGGGTCGTTGAGCAGGGCGGACACCTCGCGGGCCACCAGTTCCGGCGTCAGCGCGGCGTCGGCGACCACCATGCCGCCCCCGCCGTTGACCACCGGCAGCGCGTTGAGCCGCTGTTCGCCGTTGCCGATCGGCAGCGGCACGTAGATGGCCGGCAACCCGACCGCCGAGACCTCGGCGACGGTCATGGCGCCGGACCGGCAGATCGCCAGGTCGGCGGCGGCGTAGGCCAGGTCCATCCGGTCGAGGTAGGGCACCGCGACGTACGGCGGATCGCCCGGTTGGCTCTCCCGCAGGTCGAGGGTGTTCTTCGGCCCGTGCGCGTGCAGCACCGACACGCCCGCGGCCGCCAGGTCGGCGGCGGCGCCGGACACGGCCCGGTTGAGCGACACGGCCCCCTGCGAACCGCCGAACACCAGCAACACCCGCGCGTCCTCGGCGAAGCCGAAATGCCTGCGCGCCTCGGCGCGCAGCGCCGCGCGGTCCAGCGACGTGATGGCCGCCCGCACCGGCACCCCCACCACCTCGGCGCGCGGCAAACCGCAGTCGGGAACCGCGGACAGCACCCGGTCGGCGCCGCGGGCGCCGACGCGGTTGGCCAGGCCGGCGCTGGCGTTCGCTTCGTGGATCAGCACCGGGACGCGGCGCCGACGGCTGAGGCCGCGGGGAATCCCGCGGGCGGCGAGGTAGGCCGGCAGCGCCACGTACCCACCGAAACCGATGATGACGTCGGCGTCCACCGCGTCGAGCACCGCGCGGGTCTCGCGGACCGCGCGCCACACCCGCGGGGGCAGCCGCGCGAGGTCGCCGCTGGGCTTGCGCGGCAGCGGCACCGGCGTGATCAGCTCGAGGTGGTAGCCGCGCTGGGGCACCAGCCTGGTCTCCAGCCCGCGGTGGGTGCCGAGCGCGGTGATGCGCACCTGCGGATCGAGTGCGCTGAGCGCGTCGGCCACCGCCATCGCGGGCTCGACGTGGCCCGCGGTGCCCCCGCCGGCCAGCACGACCGACAGGGGTTTAAATGCCGACAACGCGGCACCGGCGGGCTGGGGACTTGTCCCCCGCCCGCCGGTCGGCTTGCTGACCGTGTCGTTCACCCGTAACGCTGACCTTCCAGTGCGCGTGCGCGCCGTGCCTGACGCTGGCCGGCCCCGCGAGTGGCGGAGCGCTGGCCAGATCCATGATGCACCGCCCTGCGCGCCGGCCGTGCGGCTGTGCGGGAGAACGCCGGCCGCAGCGGTTCCTGGGCCGTGCGGGCGGGCTTGCGCGCGCCGTTGCGCGGCGGGCTTCCCTTGCCCGGTTGCTTGCCGCCGCGCTTGCGGTCGCGGAACGATTCCAGCCGCGTCGGCACGTACGGCTGCGGCAGCGGCAGCCGCAGGAAGCGGTTCACCTTGTCGTCACGGCCGGCGCGCAGCGCGGCCACCGCCTCCGGTTCGTGACGGGCCGCGTTGGCCATGATGCCGATCATGAAAAGCGTTGCAGCCGTGGAAGTTCCACCCGCTGAGATGAGCGGCAGCTGGATGCCGGTGACCGGCAGGATCCCGATCACGTAACCGATGTTGATGAACGCCTGGCCCAGCACCCACATCGTCGTCGTGGCGGTCAGGAGCCGCAGGAAGGGGTCGGCCGACCGGCGGGCGATGCGCATCCCGGTGTAGGCGAACAACCCGAAGAGCACCAGCAGCCCGAACGCGCCGACGAAGCCCAGCTCCTCGCCGATGATCGCGAAGATGAAGTCGTTGTGGGCGTTGGGCAGGTAGTTCCACTTCGCGACGCCCTGGCCCAGTCCGTCGCCGAAGATCCCCCCGTGGGCCAGGGCGAACTTCGCCTGGCGGGCCTGGTAGCCGGTGTCCATGGGGTCGTTCTCGGGGTTCATCCAGGACTTCACCCGGTCCGAGCGGTAACCCGCGGACATGGCCAGGACCGCGCCCGCCATGAACACGGCCAGCAGCGAGGTGGCGAAGACGCGCAGCGGCAGCCCGGCGTACCACAACAACGCCAGCAGGATGATGCCCAGCGACACCGTCTGCCCCAGGTCAGGCTGGGCGACGATCAGCGCCAGCGCGATGACCGCCGCCGGCACCAGCGGGATCAGCATCTCGCGCAGCGAGGCGCGCTCCAGGCGGCGTGCCGCCAGCAGGTGCGCGCCCCAGATGGCGAAGGCGATCTTCGCCAACTCCGAGGGCTGCATCGAGAAGCCGGCGATGACGAACCACTTCCGGGACCCGTTGGCCAGGTTGCCGATGCCGGGCACCAGCACGAGCACCAGCAGGATGACGGTGACGACGTAGCCGGTGAAGGCGACGCGGCGGATGAACCGGACCGACATGCGCAGCGAGGCGTAGCAGGCGATCAGGCCGATCACCGTCCACAGCACCTGCTTGCCGAAGATCACCCAGGCCGACCCGTCGGCGTCGTAGGACCGCACGCCCGAGGCCGACAGCACCATGATCAAACCGAGCGTCGTCAGCAGCCCGGCCACGGCGATGATCAGGTGGAACGAGGTCATGGGCCGGCTCAGCCAGGCGCCGAACCGGTTACGCCCCTCGCCTCCCGCCTGCGGCTTCGTGGACGGCCTGGCCTCCGAGCTGCCTGCGGCGCTGACGGGGCCGGTCGCCGCGTCGTCGTCGGCGTCCGGCTGCTCCGGCGCGGCGGCGTCGGTGGCCTTGGTGGCGCCGGCCTCTGCAATGTCCTTGCCCCGGCGTCTGAGCCGGGCCAGCGGGTTACCCATTCCCGCCCTACCGGGTGGCCGCGCGGACGGCGGCGGCGAAGGCGTCGCCACGGTCGGCGTACCCGGTGAACTGGTCAAACGAGGCGCCCGCGGGTGCCAGCAGCACCGTGTCGCCGGGCCGGGCCAGGTCGCGGGCCGCGGCCACCGCCGCGGTCATGACGGAAGTGCCCAGATCGTCGCCGGAATATTTCACTTCTGTCACATTTGCACCAACAACCACAGCCGTCGCATTCATATCAGCATCCTCGCCTGTCACAACCTGGACGACGGGGACATCCGGCGCGTGTCGCGATAACGCCTCTGCAACCTCTTGCCGATCCCGGCCGATCAGCACGGCCCCGACCAGGCGGGAGGCCATCCGGGCGACCTCGGCGTCCACCGACGCGCCCTTGAGCAATCCGCCCGCCACCCACACCACGCGGGGGTAGGCGAGCACGGACGCCTCGGCGGCGTGCGGATTGGTGGCCTTGGAGTCGTCGACGTAGGTGATGCCGTCGGCCACCGCGACCACCTCCGCCCGGTGCCGGCCCACCCGGAAGGACGCGACCGCCTCCGCGATCGCCTCGGCGGGCACGTCGACGCTGCGGGCCAGCGCGGCCGCGGCCAGGGCGTCGAGGACGCCGACGGGCCCGGGCACCGGGATCGAGTCGACCGGCAGGAGCGCGAGGTCGTCGGCGAAGGCGCGGTCGACCAGCCGGCCGTCGCGCACGCCGAGTTCGCCCACCGCCGGCTCGCCGAGCCGGAAGCCGACGCGCACCGGCGCCGCGGCGGTGCCCAGCAACGCCGCGGCGCGGGCGTCGTCGAGCCCCACCACCGCCACCCGGCCGCCCAGCACGCGCGCCTTGGCCGCCGTGTAGTCGGCCATGGTCGAATGCCAATCCAGGTGGTCCTCCGCGATGTTGAGCACGACGCCCGCCTCGGGCCGCACCGAGGGCGCCCAGTGCAGCTGAAAGCTGGACAGCTCAACGGCCAGCAGGTCGGCCGGCTGCTCGAGCACGTCGAGCACCGGGTCGCCGATATTGCCGCACAGCACGCTGCGCCGGCCCGCGGCGGTCAGCATGGCATGCAGCATCGACGTCGTGGTCGTCTTGCCGTTCGTGCCGGTCACCACCAGCCAGCGGCGCGGTGGCCCGTAGTAACCCGCCGTGTCCAGCCGCCAGGCCAGCTCCACGTCGCCCCAGATCGGCACGCCCTCCGTCGCGGCGGCGGCCAGCAGCGGCGTGTCCGGCGAGAACCCGGGGCTGGTGACCACCAGGGCGTACTGCGCAAGGCGCTCCGCGGACGTCGACGTCGTCATCGTCGCCACGCCGCTCTCGGCGTAGCGCCGCAACGTGGCCGGGTCGTCGTCGCACAGGGTCGGCACCGCGCCGAACCGGATCAGCGCGGACAGCACCGCCTTGCCGGTCACCCCGCCGCCGGCCACCAGCACCGGCGCGCCCGGCACCAGAGGCTCGAGTCCGGGCACGTCAGGCACCGATCGCGCCCAGCCACTCACCGTAGAAGAGGGCCACGCCCAGCCCACACGTGATCGCCGTGAGCAGCCAGAAGCGAATGATCACCGTGGTTTCGGCCCAGCCCGCCAACTCGAAATGGTGGTGGAACGGCGCCATCCGGAACACCCGGCGACCGGTGGTGCGAAACGCCAGGATCTGCAGCACCACCGAGGTGACCTCGGCGACGAACAGCGACCCCAGCACGACGGCGAGGATCTCGGTGCGGCTGGTGACCGACAGGCCCGCGATGATGCCACCCAGCGCCAGCGAGCCGGTGTCCCCCATGAAAATCTTTGCGGGAGCGGCGTTCCACCACAGGAAGCCGATGCAGGCGCCCGCGGTGGCGGCCGCGACGAGCGCCAGGTCCAGCGGGTCGCGCACGTTGTAGCAGCCCAGGCCCGGCGCCGTCACGCACGCGTTGCGGTACTGCCAGAAGGTGATCAACACGTAGGCGGCGGTGACCATGGCCATGCACCCGGCGGCCAGGCCGTCCAGACCGTCGGTGAAATTGACCGCGTTGGACCACGCGCTGACGACGACCACGCAGAACAACACGAACAGCGCCGGAGTCAAAGTGACGGTGGCGATTTCGCGTACATAGGACAGGTCCGAGCTGGCCGGTGTCAATCCGCTGCCGTTGCGGAACTGCAAGACCAGCACGCCGAACAGCACCGCGGCGGCCACCTGCCCAATGGTCTTGGCCGTCTTGTTCAACCCGAGGTTGCGCGACCGGCGGACCTTGATCAGGTCGTCGAGGAAGCCGACGCCGCCGAGCGCGGTCGCCAGGCCCAGCACCAGCAGGCCCGACGCGGAGACGCCCTCGCCGTCGAACGCCAGCCCGGCCAGGTGGGTCCCGAGGTAGCCCGCCCAGATGCCGGCGAGGATCGCCACGCCGCCCATCGACGGCGTGCCGCGCTTCGAATGATGGCTGGGCGGCCCGTCCTCGCGGGTGTGATGGCCGAAACCCTGCCTGGTGAACAGGCGAATCAGCGCCGGCGTCAACAGGATTGACACCGCGAGCGCGATCGCGACGGCGATCAGGATCTGCCTCACGAGCCGGTCCCCCCGTCGCCCGATGGTGACGACCCGCTTCGCCCGGCTTCGCCGCCCTCGCGATCGACGCCCGATGGTGACGACCCGCTTCGCCCGGCTTCGCCGCCCTCGCGATCGTCACCAGCCAGGGCGTCGGCCAGCGCTCCCAGCCCCGCCGCGTTGGAGGCCTTGACCAGGACCACGTCGCCGGGCTGCAGCTCGGCCCGCAACAGCGCCAGCGCCGCGTCGGCATCGGCCACGTTGACCGCCTCAGCTCCCCACGAGCCCTCCATGACCGCTCCGTGGTGCATGGCGCTCATCGACCTCCCACTTCCCACGACGACGAGTCGAGACACATCTAAGCGCACCGCCAGGCGGCCGATGCGATCGTGTTCGGCCACCGCGTCGTCGCCGAGCTCGGCCATTTCGCCCAGCACCGCCCAGCTCCTGCGCTTCTCGCCTGCGCGGTGGGCGATCCAGGCCAGCGCCTGCAGGCCGGCCCGCATCGAGTCGGGGTTGGCGTTGTAGGCGTCGTCGATCACCGTCACCCCGTCCGCCCGGGTGGTCACGTGCATCCGGTGCCGCGACACCGGCCCCGCCTGCGCCAGCGCGGCGGCGACCTGGTCGACGGTCGCGCCGCACTCCAGCGCGACCGCGGCGGCACACAGCGCGTTGGTGACCTGATGGTCGCCGAACACGCCGAGCTCAACCGCGACCGCGCTGTCCATCGCGTGCAGGGTAAAGCGCGGCCTGGCCAGTTCGTCCAGCGACACTCCGTCCGCCCAGACGTCGCTGGGACCCGCGTCGGTGCGGCTGGACCGGCTGACCCACACCACCCTCGCCCCGGTGACGCGGGCCATCGACGCCACCACCGGGTCGTCGGCGTTGAGGATGACCACACCGGACGGCGGAACCGATTGCGGCAGTTCGGATTTGGTCCGCGCGATGGCCTCCCGTGAGCCGAACTCGCCCAGGTGGGCGGTGCCGACGTTGAGCACCACCCCGATCGCGGGCGGGGCGATCTCGGCCAGCGCGGCGATGTTGCCGGGATGGCGGGCCGACATCTCGAGCACCAGGTAGTCGGTGTCCCGCGTCGCGCGCAGCACCGTCCAGGGGTGGCCCAGCTCGTTGTTGAACGACCCGGGCGGGGCGATGACCTCGCCCAGCGGCTCGAGCACGGTCTTGACGAGGTCTTTGGTCGACGTCTTCCCCGACGAACCCGTGATGCCGATGATGGTCAGGCCGCCGGCCACCAGCTCGGCGGCCACCGCCTTGGCCAGCCTGGCCAGCGCGGCGAGCACGGCCGCGCCCGAGCCGTCGGTGTCGTGTTCGAGCACCCCGGCCAGGCCGCCGCCGCGGCTCGCCCGCTGCGGGGGCACCACGATCGCCGGCACCCCCACCGGCCGGGCGGCCAGCACGGCCACCGCGCCGGCCGCCGCCGCCGCCCGCGCGTAGTCATGCCCATCGGCGTGCGCCCCCGGCAGCGCGAGGAACAACCCGCCGGGACCCACTGCGCGCGAATCGAATTCGACGGTTCCGGTGACGCGGAGCTCGGCGGCGGCCCGCGGTGAGATGTCGGCCAGCGTGCCGCCCACCAGCTCGGCGATCTGCGCGACGGTGAGGTCGATCATGACCGAGTCTCACGGGGCCGACGGGCCCGCAACGCCTCGGACAGCTCCACCCGGTCGTCGAACGGACGGGTTTCGCCGGCGGCGCGCTGCCCGGTCTCGTGCCCCTTGCCGGCGACCAGCACCACGTCGCCCGGTTGCGCCCAGGCGACGGCGTGCCGGATGGCCGCGCGCCGGTCCCCGATCTCGACGACCTCGGCCGCACCACCGCTTTCGGTCGCACCGGACAGTATCTCGCGGCGGATGGCGGCGGGGTCCTCGCCGCGGGGGTTGTCATCGGTGACGACGACCAGGTCGGCCAGCTCAGCGGCGGTCGCGCCCATCGGCGCCCGCTTGCCCGGGTCGCGCTCGCCGCCGGCGCCGAACACCACCGCCAGCCGGCGACCCGGCCGCGCCAGGGTGGTCAGCACCGCGCGCAGCGCGCCGGGCTTGTGGGCGTAGTCGACCAGCGCGAGGAAATCCTGGCCACCGTCGATGTCTTCCATGCGCCCGGGCACCCGGGTCTCCAGCAGTCCCGGCGCCGCTTGCTCGGGAGACACCCCCACCGCGTCCAGAAGCGCAAGCGCCACAAGGCAATTGGCGACGTTGTAATGCCCCGGCAACCGGATGCCGACCCGGTGGCGCACGCCGGTGGGGTCGATCGCGGTGAACTGCTGTCCCCCCGCACCCATCGGCATCACGTCCATGGCGCGCCAGTGCGCGGGCTCGCCGGCGGCGCTGACGGTGATGGCATCCCCGGCCCGCGCCGCCATGGCGCGCCCGGCTTCGTCGTCGACGCAGACCACCACCCGCCGGGCCCGCAACGGTGACGCGGGGTCGAACAGCTTCGCCTTGGCCTCGAAGTAGTCGGCCATGGTGGGGTGAAAGTCGAGGTGGTCCCGCGACAGGTTGGTGAAGCCGCCCACCGCGAAGCCGGTGCCGTCCACCCGGCCGAGCGCGAGCGCGTGGCTCGAGACCTCCATGACCACGGTGTCCACCCCGCGCTCGGCCATCGCCGCGAACATGGCCTGCAGCGCGGGCGCCTCCGGCGTGGTCAGCGCGCTCGGGACGTCGGCGCCGTCGATCCGGATGCCGATCGTGCCGATCAGCCCGGCCTTGCGGCCCCCGGCGCGCAGCCCGGATTCGACCAGATACGTCGTGGTGGTCTTGCCCGAGGTTCCGGTGATCCCGATGACCGTCGTACGCTCCGATGGGTTCCCGTACACCGTGGCGGCCAGGGCGCCGAGGACCCCGCGGGGCGCCGGATGCACCAGCGTCGGGACGGTCGAGGCCGACGCACCCATCTCCGCGACGCCGGCGGCGTCGGTGAGGACCGCGACGGCGCCGCGTTCGATCGCCTCGGGGGCGTACCGCGCCCCGTGGGTCGAGGCGCCCGTCAGCGCGGCGAACAGGTCGCCGGGCCGCACGTCCTGGGCGCGCAGCGTGACGCCGGTGACGGGCACGTCGGGCACCGCCGCGCCCCGGTCCGCGGGCACCGCCCCGACCTGGGCCGCCAGCGCGGGCAGGCGCGCGCCCGCCACGGCGCTGGGGCGCAAATCAGTGGGCACGGCACACCTCCCGTCCACGCACGTGGTCCTCATGATCGGCCATGACACCCTACCGAGAGGCGCCTGCCAGCCAGGTGGGCTCATCGATCGAGTGTGCGTTGAGGGCGGGATTTCGGCCCGAATCCCGCCCTGGACGCACACCCGACGTCACTGCACGACAGATCGGCCGGCGGTTTCCGGTTGGCTACGTCGCCTGCAGGGTCAGCGGCGGACCCGGGTCCGGCGACAGCGGCACGTTCTCCCGCTGCATGAGCCAGCCGGCGATGTTGTGGAACAACGGGGCCGCCGAGTGGCCCGGCGTACCGTCGGCGTTGCGATCCGGGTTGTTCATCATGATCCCGATGACATAGCGCGGGTTGTCGACGGTGGCCATGCCGGCGAAGGTTATCCAGTAGACGTTGTCGAAGTAGCAGCCGCAGGCCGGGTTGATCTGCTGAGCGGTGCCCGTCTTGCCGGCCATCTGGTAGCCGGTCACCGCGGCGGAGGGCCCGGTGCCCTGCTGGTAGCCCATCGGGTCGCGCTGCACGACGGCGCGCAGCATGTTGCGCACGGTTTGGGCCGTCTGCGGCGAAACCACCCGCACGCCCTCGGGACGCGCCTCCTCGGTCCGGGTGCCGTCGGGTGCGATGGTGGCCTTGACGATCCGCGGCGGGATGCGCACCCCATCGTTGGCGATCGTCTGATACATGCCGGCCATCTGCAGCAGCGTCATCGAAAGCCCTTGCCCGATGGGCAGGTTGGAGAAGGTGCTGCCCGACCATTGGTCGATCGGCGGCACCAGCCCGGCGCTCTCACCGGGCAGGCCCACGTTGGTGCGCTGCCCGAGCCCGAATTTGCGGACCATGTCGTAGAAGCGTTCCGGCCCGACGCGTTGCGCGAGCATCAAAGTGCCGACGTTGGAGGACTTTCCGAACACGCCGGTCGTGGTGTAGGGCATCACGCCGTGCTCCCACGCGTCGTGCACGTTCACGCCGCCCATGTTGATCGAGCCGGGCACCTGCAGCACCTCGTCGGGGTTGGACAGGCCGTACTCGATGACCGAGGACGCGGTGATGACCTTGTTCACCGAGCCCGGCTCGAACGGCGAGGACACCGCCAGGTTGCCCAGCTGCTTGTCGCCCTGGCGCCCGATGTCCTGGGACGGGTCGAAGGTGTTGTCGTTGGCCATCGCCAGAACCTCGCCGGTCTTCGAATCCAGCACGACTGCCGAAACATCATGTGCGCCGGACAGATTCTTGGCCTGCTGCACCTGCTGCTGCACGTAGAACTGGATGTCGTCGTCGAGCGTCAGCTGGACCATCGAGCCGTTGACCGCCCGGTGCCGGTTGCGGTAACTGCCGGGGATGACGACGCCGTCGGATCCCCGGTCGTAGGTGACCGAGCCATCGGTCCCCGACAGCACCGAGTCCAGCGACTCCTCCAGCCCCAGCAGCCCGTGGCCGTCCCAGTCAATGCCGCCGACGATGTTGGCCGCCAACGACCCGCCGGGGTACTGCCGCAGATCCTGCCGCTCCGAACCGACTTCGGGATACTTGTCGGAGATCGCGCTGGCGACCGCGGGGTCGACGGCGCGCGCCAGATAGACGAAGTTCTCGTCGCTCTGCAGCTTCTTCAACACGGTCGCGGAGTCGGGCTTGTTGCCCAGCCTGGTGGCGACCTCTTTGGCGATGTCCCGCAGCCGCTGCTGCGGGTCGGGGGCCGCCGAGTTCTTGCTCTTGGCCTCGTCGAGTTGTTTGCGAATCCTCTTGGGCTGGAACGTCAACGCGCGCGACTCGGTTGTGAACGCCAGCTGATCCTTGTTGCGGTCGACGATGCTGCCGCGCACGGCCTTCTCGACGTCGGTGACCTTGAGCTGGCTCGCCGCCTGGGCGCGCAGCGTCGGCGCGTTGGTCACCTGCAGGACGAACAGCTGGACCGCCGCCACCACGATCAGAAGCCCGATGGCCGCGTTCCCGGCCCGATGCCGGAACACGAACGACGCGCCGCGGCTGCCCGCCTGAACGAGCTTGCGGGTGCGCCGCTCCCGAGCGGAGTGCTCGGTCGCCGCGGCCTCCGGACGGTCGGCCGCGCGGCCCTGCTTGGCTTCCTTGGCTTTCCGGAATCGCTTCGGCTCCCGGACGTCCTGGGCCTGCTGTTGCTTCCCGCGGCGCTTCGGCTGGCGAACCCCCTTGGCTTCCTGCGCTTTACGGGGACCACGGCTCGGCTGCGACCGGCGGGCGCGCATGGAGTCGCCGCGGCTCACCGGGGCGCACCCGGCGTCACGGCGGGACCGGGAGCCACCGGCTGCGGCGCCAACACGGGGGCGGCGGGCACGACGGGAGCCACCGGCGGGGGAACCGCGGGGGCCCGTTGCACCGGCACCGGAACCTCAGCGGGCAGCGGTGCGGGCACCTGCCCGGGCGGCGGAATCGGCAAGCCGCCCAACGGCACCGGCACCTCGGCGGGCCCGGGAGCGGGCGCGATCACCGCAGGCGCGGGCAGCCCCGGCACCGGCACGCCCGGCACGGGCAGCGCACCCGGCACGGGCAGCGCAGCGGGCGCCTGCCCGGCTGCCGGTGCCCCCGGTATGCCCGGCGGTTGCGGCCCGGTCTGCGCCAGGTGCTGGCCTCCGAGCGTCGACGATCCGTCCGGTGCACGCAGCAGCGCCTCGGGACCGGACCGGGCCGGCGCGGGCGCCGCGGGGTCGGGCTGCAGCCGGACCGGGACCTCGGCGGGCGGCGCCGGCGGTGCGGGGGGCACCGGCGGGCCTTGGTCGGGAAGCTTGCTGTTCAACGGTGGTGGCGGCACCCCGTCAGCCGGCTTGGGCGTGCCGACGACCACCCAGTTCCCGGACGGGTCCTGGACCAGGTGCGCGGTGTCCCGCGTCGGGATCATGCCCTGTTTGCGGGCCGCCTCCGCCAGTGCCGGTGCGGATTCCGCCTCGCGCACATCACGTTCCAGCGCTTCTTTCTGCTGTTGCAGCAGCCGAGTCTTCTCGCGGGCGTGGCTCAATTTGTAGGAGCGCTCCGCGGAGTCCGTGGACAACCACAGGGTGAGACCCAGGCCGAGGCCCAGCGCGCCGATGACCAACACGACGAACGGGACCTTGGCCGCCAGGGTGCGGGGCCGCAGGTCGATCGAGGCCAGCCGGGTCGCCAGGCGCTCGCTCAGGCGTGGGCGAACGACCTTGGGCGCCTTGGCCTTCCGTGCCTTAGCCCGCGCCTTCGCCTGGCTCGTGCTCTTGGGCCGCGCGGGACGCTCGGCGGGCCGGGCGATGGGGCCGGTGAGCGGTCCGGATTTGGGCGCGCGGCTCTCCCGGGTGGGCGCCGCGCTCCGCCCCGGCCGGGTGCGGCGGGCCGAGCCGGGCTCGGCGGCCGAGCGCCTGCTGCGCCGGGCGGAACCGTCGCGCCCGCCGCGGCGATTCGGCGTCTCCCGCTTTGCTTTCATGCGTCGCCCTTTCCGGTTGCCTGCTGGACCCGTTGCACGGCGCGTAGTCGCACCGCGGCGCTGCGCGGATTGCGTTCGACCTCGGCGGCGTCCGCGCGTTCGGCGCCGTGCGTGAGCGACCGGAATCGCGGCTCGTGGCCGGGAAGCTCGACCGGCAGATCCACCGGCGTGCGGGACGCGACCGCTTCGGCGAACAACCGCTTGACGATCCGGTCCTCCAGGGACTGGTAGGCCAGCACCACCATGCGCCCGCCGACGGCGAGCGCGTCCAGCCCGGCCGGGATCGCGCTGCGCAAAGAGTCCAACTCGTCGTTGACCGCGATCCGCAGGGCCTGGAAGGTGCGCTTGGCCGGGTGGCCCCCGGTCCGCCGGGCCGGGGCCGGAATCGCTTGGTAGAGCAGGGCTACCAGCTCCGCGGTCGACGTGAAGGGTGCGCGGGCGCGCTGGCGCACGATCTGCGCGGCGATCCGGCGCGCGAACCGTTCCTCGCCGTAGCGGTGCAGGATGTCCGCCAGCGCGGCTTCGTCGTAGGTGTTGAGGATGTCGGCCGCCGTCAACGGCGACTCGGGATCCATCCGCATGTCCAGCGGCGCGTCCTGCGCGTAGGCGAAGCCCCGCTCGGCGCGGTCGAGCTGCATGGACGACACCCCGAGGTCGAACAGCATCCCGTCGAGCGATCCGACTGTGTCGTAACCGGATTCGGCCAGTGCCGCGGTGAGGCCGTCGTAGCGGCTGTGCACCAGCGTGACGCGGTCGGCGAATCGCGCCAACCGGTCGCCGGCGATTTCCAGCGCGCTGGGGTCGCGGTCGAGTCCGATCAACCGCAGCCCGGGCAGGTCGGTCAGGAACCGCTCGGCATGCCCGCCCGCGCCCAGGGTGGCATCGAGCAGGACGGCCCCCGACCCGTCGGCATGGTGACGGGTCAGCGCGGGGGTCAGCAGTTCGACGCAGCGCTGCAGCAGGACGGGTACGTGTCCGAAGTCGCCCGAATCGTCAGCCACCGCAACGCCTCCCCGGGTCCGGCGAGACGCCCCTGCATCGAGGTCCCTGTCCGAAGGCACGAACCTGGCGTTGGGGAAGTACGCCAGGGTCGGTTCGGGCAGAGGCCACGTTGCACGGGCGTGCGCCTCAGATGATGTCGCCGAGTGCTTCATCGCTGGCCGCGGAGAAGTTCTCTTCGTGGGTCTGCTGGTAGTCCTGCCAGGCTTGCGCATCCCAGATCTCGAGGTAGTCGACCGCTCCGATCACCACGCAATCCTTGGAGAGGTTCGCGTAGCGGCGGTGGTCAGCCGACAGTGTGATGCGGCCCTGCGCGTCGGGATGCTGCTCGTCGGTGCCGGCGGCGAGGTTGCGCAGGAACGCCCTGGCGTCGGGGTTGCTCCTCGACGCCTTGCTCGCCCGGCGCGCGAGCTGCTCGAATTCGCCCCGCGGGTAGACGGCGAGGCTGTGGTCCTGGCTCTTGGTGACCATCAACCCCCCTGCCAGCGCGTCGCGAAATTTGGCGGGCAACGTGAGCCGCCCTTTGTCGTCGAGTTTGGGCGTGTAGGTGCCGAGAAACACCGGCTCACCTCCCACTCGGGGTCACCCAAACACTGTGGCCACCATACCCCACAATCCCCCACTTCGCCCCATTCCGAGAGTGTCGTGGCGGACTTTTCCGGGTTATCCGCCACCCATGGGCGCACATGCCATCGCACCCGGACCCACCGGGCCCCGCCTCGCATTCCAGTAGAAGGTAGGAAACCGCAGCTCAAAGCCGCACAGGCCACGATGTGGGGCGAAGTGGAGGCACTCGGTGGGGCGCGGTGGGGCTCAACTCCTGCGCCAAAGCACGGTTGCGGCTCGATCCGGCCTCAAAACCGCATCACCGGCCCGGCGATACTCAGCCGAGCCGGATCAATCTGTGACGATGACGGCGCGCCCGGCTACGAAACAGACATGAAAAAGGGGGAGCCCGGTGGCTACCCCAGATTCGTTGGCGAGACCGCTAGTCGTCGAAGCGGCGGCGGAACCGGTCTTCCATGCGACTGGTGAACGAACCCCCGCCGCCCTTGTTGCGGCGCTGCCGCAGCGAGCCGGGCGCCGAGCCGGGGTGGTCGGGGCGGCCGGACAACCGTGGACCCGTGATGGCGAACACCACGCCACCGAACATCACGATGAACCCGAAGACGCTGAGAATCGGGAAGTTTCCGATCATGGTGGCCTTGAACGCCACCCCGGAAACCAGCATCGCGAGGCCGATCACGAACAGGGCCGCGCCCTGCAGGCGGCGGCGCGCGGTGGGCGCGCGCAACCCTCCGCCGCGGACGCTCGACGCGAACTTGGGATCTTCGGCGTAGAGAGCGCTCTCGATCTGATCGAGCATCCGCTGCTCATGATCGGAGAGTGGCATTCGTCCCTCCTTGCCGACAGTTGACGCGTATCTATCGATAACACGCGGATGCCCGTTGTAGGGCAACTAACTGAAATGATACGAGGTCAATCTGCGCCATACCACTGGTTCGGTGGCGATTCTATCCTGGCCCCGGCCGTGCCCCCGTCGGAGCCGGAACGGCCGTGCGCTACAACCGGCTTCCCCAGCCGGGATGGGTGGGCGGTTCGTTGCCGCGACCGCCCGCCGGACGGCCTCCCCACGCGTCCGATAATGGCGGTGGCGGCGCGGGCCGCGCGACAACGTGAACGCCGGCATGCGAGCACAGGGTGAGGAGGACACCGCGAGTGGCGATATTCCTCATCGATCTGCCGCCCACCGATATGGAGCGCCGTCTGGGCGAGGCCCTGAAGGTGTATGTCGACGCGATGCGGTACCCACGCGGCACCGAGAACCAGCGCGCCGCGATGTGGCTCGAGCACATCCGCCGGCGGGGCTGGCAAGGGGTGGGCGTCGTGGACGCCGAGCCGGCCGAGGGCGCGGACGGCGCGGTCCCGTCGGCGGCCGAATTGAGCAACGCCCCGCTGCTCGGCATCGCCTACGGGTACCCCGGGGCACCCGGGCAGTGGTGGCAGCAGCAGGTCGTCCTCGGACTGCAACGGGGCGGCCGGCCGGCGCAGGAGATCGCCGGGCTGATGAACAGTTACTTCGAGTTGACCGAGCTGCACATCCACCCGCGCGCGCAGGGTCGCGGCCTCGGCGAGGCGCTGGCCCGGCGGCTGCTCGCCGGTCGAGCCGAAGAGAACGTCCTGCTGTCCACGCCCGAGACCAACGGCGAACCGAACCGGGCCTGGCGGTTGTACCGCCGGCTGGGCTTCACCGACGTGATCCGCGGCTACCATTTCGCCGGTGACCCGCGCGCATTCGCGATCCTGGGCCGCAAGCTCCCGCTGTGATCGCCGGATCGCGGGCGCGCCCGGGCGGACCCGCGCTGGCGGCGCGCCGAATCTGGCACGATGACCTGGTGCGCGCCAGCCTCTCCCCGCCAAGATCCCGCGGATTCACCGCTCGGCGCCGCCGCCTGGTGGCCATCGCGATGCTGCTCATGCTGGTGCCGCTGGCCACCGGCTGCCTGCGGGTCAGGGCGTCGCTCACCGTCTCCCCCGACGACCTGGTGTCCGGGGAGATCGTCGCCGCCGCTAAACCCAAGACGCCCAAGGACACCGGCCCCCAGCTCGACAGCAACAACCTGCCGTTCAGCCAGAAGGTGGCGGTGTCGAACTACGACAGCGACGGCTACGTGGGATCGCAGGCGGTGTTCTCGGACCTGACGTTCGCCGAGTTGCCGCAGCTGGCCAACATGAACTCCGATGCGCAGGGGGTGAACCTGTCCCTGCGGCGCAGCGGCAACCTGGTCATCCTCGAGGGCCGCGCTGACCTGACCTCGCTGACCGATTCCGAAGCCGACGTCGAGCTGACCGTCGCCTTCCCCGGCGTGGTGACGTCCACCAACGGCGACCGGGTCGAGTCCACGGTGGTGTCCTGGAAGCTCAAGCCGGGCGTCGTGAGCACGATGACGGCTCAGGCCCGCTACACCGACCCGAACACGCGGTCATTCACCGGGGCGGGCGTGTGGCTGGGCATCGCGTCGTTCGCCGCGGCCGGCGTCGTCGCGCTGCTGGCCTGGATGAACCGCGATCGTTCCCCGCGGTTCACCGCACCGCGGGACCAGCCGCCGAGCTAGCTGTACTGGGCGGGCGACCAGTACGCCAGCATCTCCGCGAACGTCTGGAAGGCGGGCGCCGACACCCCGTAGGTGGCCTCGAGGTGGATGCTCAGCGGGAACCCCAGCTCGGCCACCCCGTCGATCACGCGCTTGTAGAGGTCGGTCATGAGCTGACGCTTCTGGGGCGGTTCGCTGGCGGCCAACCGCTTGACGAACTCCTGCTCGTCGGCCACCGCCGCGTTACCCGGGTCCTGAATCAGCCAGTTGATCAGGCCGACCCGGCCCTCCATCTTGGGGACGAAACCGAAGGACAGCAGGATCTCCGGCCGGTGATCGGTGGTTTCGGCGAATTCGCGCAGGAAGCCGACGATCGCGTCGGAGTACAACAGCTGGGTCATGCCGTAGGTGGCGCCCTGATCGCACTTGAAGTTGAACCGGCCGTGCTCCCCCTCGCGGGTGGGTATCAGGATGACGCCGCGGTTGGGCACGAGCTCACGGTAGATCGACAGGGCGTCCGTGGGCGCGACGCCGGAGCCTTCGCCGTCGTTCATCGTGCGCGGGACGCCGACGAAGACCACGCCTTCCATCCCGGCCGCGCGCAGATCGGTCAGCCGCCGCCGCAAGGTCGGCTCGTCGGAGAAGGCGGTGACCTGGGTGCACAGGCCATGGAATCCCGGCAGCTCGGGCTTGACCATGGACCAGAAGTCCAGCACGTCGAGTTTGGGCTTCATCACGATGGGACGGTCGTCGTCCTCAGCGATGATGCCGGGGATCATCACGTGCCGCAGCCGGCCTGCCAGACCGGTTTCCGCCGAGTACTGCACCACCTTTCGCGCGTCCTCGAGCGCCCGCTCGCGGCCTTCGTCGGCGTTCGGCGGCACCAGCTCGAGCGCAATGGTGTTGAGTGTCACGCGGCTTCTCTCCATCCGACGATGCTTGGGGCGTCTCCCGGCCGCACAGCGGGCGGCTCCGACACCCCGCCAGCATAGGCGTGGGGGTGCCGCCCGCTTGCGGGGGAACAGTGCGGCGGTCGAAGCGATCAGCGCCACGCCAGGTTGCAAAGGTCCCCGGTGCCGCGCCGAATACACTGGTCGGGCCTGCCACACCAAGCACGTCGAGCAGAAGGGGGCGCGGCGCTGAGCTCGAAAGCCCCAGCAGCAGCGGCAACCGTCGAGTTGACCGGCGCGATCACCGATCGGCTCCGGCGGTATCTGCACGACCGGCGCGCGGACACCGCCTACATCGGTAGCGACTACGAGGTGCTGGTCGCCGCCCTGGAGAGCTTCGTGCTCAACGGCGGCAAACGGCTGCGACCCGCCTTCGCCTACTGGGGCTGGCGCGCCGTGGCCAGCGGGGAACCCGATTCCGAAGTGCTGCTGCTGTTTTCCGCGCTGGAGCTGCTGCACGCCTGCGCGCTGGTGCACGACGACGTCATCGATGACTCCTCCACCCGCCGCGGCCGCCCGACCGCCCATGTCCAGTTCGCCGACCTGCACCGCGGCAGGCGCTGGCGGGGTTCGCCGGAGCAGTTCGGCATGTCGGCCGCGATCCTGCTCGGCGATCTCGCGCTGTCGTGGGCCGACGACATCGTGTTCCACGCGGAACTGCCGCCCGACGCCGTGCGGCGGGTACAGCGCGTGTGGGCCGAAATCCGCACCGAGGTACTGGGCGGTCAATTCCTGGACATCGTCGCCGAAGCCAGCGCCGCCGAGTCGATCGCCTCGGCGATGAACGTCGACACCTATAAGACCGCCTGTTACACGGTGTCGCGACCGCTGCAGCTCGGGGCCGCCGCCGCCGCCGACCGGCCCGACGTGCAGGACGTCTTCGGCCGGTTCGGGACGGACATCGGCGTGGCCTTCCAGCTCCGTGACGACGTGCTGGGTGTGTTCGGTGACCCGGCGGTGACCGGCAAGCCGTCGGGTGACGACCTGCGCTCGGGCAAGCGCACCGTGCTGCTGGCCGAGGCGCTGGAGCTGGCCGACGGGTCGGATCCGTTGGCGGCCAAGTTGTTACGCGACTCGATCGGGGCGCAGTTGACCGATGCCGAGGTGGACCGGTTGCGCGGGGTAATCGAGTCGGTGGGCGCCCTGGCCGCGGCGGAGCGCCGCATCGCCGAGCTGACCCAGCGGGCCCTGGCGGCGCTGGCGGCCGCGCCGATCAACGCGGCGGCCAAAGCGGGGCTCTCCGAGCTGGCCAGAATGGCCACCGACCGGTCCGCTTGAGCCGATGACGACGCCGACGCACACCCCACCGTCCGACTCGCCGGAAGCGAAACCGGCTGGCGCCGGGTGGTTTTCACAGCTGCGCGCGTTCGCCGGCGCGGCGGAGTCCGGACCGGCGAAGCTGGGCATGCTCGGTTCGGTGCTGATCCTGGTGGGCGGCCTCGGCGCGGGCAGCACCCGCCAACACGACCCGCTGCTGGAGTCGATCCACATGTCCTGGCTGCGTTTTGGCCACGGGCTGGTGTTGTCGTCCGTGGTGTTGTGGGCGGGCGTGGGCCTGATGCTGATCGCCTGGCTGCGCCTGGGCCGGCGCGTGCTGGCCGGCGAGGTGACCGAGTTCATGATGAAGGCCACCACCGGCTTCTGGCTGGTGCCGTTGCTGCTCTCGGTGCCCGTCTTCAGCCGGGACACCTATTCGTACCTGGCGCAGGGCGCGCTGCTGCGCGACGGCCTCGACCCCTACGCGGTGGGGCCGGTCGCCAACCCGAACAGCTTGCTGGACAACGTAAGTCCCATCTGGACGATCACCACCGCCCCCTACGGCCCGGCATTCATCCTGGTGGCGAAGCTGGTCACCATGGCCGTCGGCAACAACGTGGTGGCCGGAACGGCGCTGCTGCGGCTGTGCATGCTGCCGGGGCTGGCGCTGCTGATCTGGGCCACCCCGCGGCTGGCCCGGCACCTGGGCACCGACGGATCGACGGCGCTGTGGATCTGCGTCCTCAACCCGCTGGTGCTCATCCATCTGATGGGCGGGGTGCACAACGAGATGCTGATGGTGGGCTTGATGGCCGCCGGCATCGCGCTGAGTTTCGCCGGGCGGCACGTGCTGGGCACGACGCTGATCACGGTGGCCATCGCGGTCAAGGCCACCGCCGGAATCGCGCTGCCGTTCATGGTGTGGGTCTGGACCCGCCACCTGCGCGACCGCCGCGGATACCGGCCGGCCACGGCGTTCGCGGCGGCCACGGCGATGTCGCTGTTGATCTTCGGCGTCGTGTTCGGCATCCTGTCGGCCGTGGCCGGGGTGGGCCTGGGGTGGCTGACCGCGCTGGCCGGTTCGGTGAAGATCATCAACTGGCTCACGGTGCCGACCGCCGCCGCCAACATCATCCACGCCGTGTTCAACGGGTTCTTCGTGGTGCACTTCTACCCGATGCTGCGCATCACCCGCCTCGTCGGAATCGCGGTCATCGCGGTGTCGCTGCCGTTGCTGTGGTGGCGCTTCCGGCGCGACGACCGCGCCGCGCTGACCGGCATCGCGGTCTCGATGCTCGTCGTGGTGCTGTTCGTGCCCGCGGCCCTGCCGTGGTACTACTCCTGGCCATTGGCGGTGGTCGCCCCGCTGGCGCAATCGCGACGGGCGATCGCGGTCATCGCCGGGCTGTCGACGTGGGTGATGGTGATCTTCAAACCCGATGGCTCGCACGGGATGTACTCGTGGCTGCATTTCTCGCTGGCCACGGTCTGCGCGCTGATCGCCTGGTACAGCCTGGACCGCGCGCCGGACCGGCGGGCGGGCGCGGCGGACGACGCGCTGGAAAAGGCGTAGTGCCGGCTCAATAGGCCGGCTCAGTAGGCCCGCTCAGTAGGCCATGGCCTGCGCCCGCCGCACGACCTCGCGCGCCTGGTGCGCGTGCAGGGCGTCGACGGGGCGGGCATTGCTGACGGCATCCCGGCTGCCGTCGCGGGTGATCGTCAGCGACGGGTCGGGGGTGAACAACCACCGCACGATCTCGGTGTCGTGGTAGCCGCCGTCGTGCAGGATCGTCAGCAGCCCCGGCAGGCTCTTGACCACCTCACCGGACTTGGTGAAGAACACCTGCGGCACCACCACGCCGCCGTCCCGCTTCACCGCGACCAGGTGGCCTTCCCGAAGCTGCTGCTGCACCTTGCTGACCGAGATTCGGAGCAATTCGGCGACCCGCGGCAGGTCGTAGGTGGGCTCGTCGGGGTCCAGAACATCGTCGCCGGCAGGAACACTGCTCACGGCGCAAGTGTAGGCCTTGCCACGCGGATTGAACCCAAGTTCCGGCGTCCAATCACACCGCCGCACCTACGATGGCCCCGTGGCCGAAGCTGAATCGCCCGGGTCGTCCGGCCGTCCCGGCCCGCACCGTCGCCCGGCCGACGCCGGCGCCGCAGACCCGCTGGACAACGCGTTGCTGGACGGCCGCTACCTGGTGCAGTCCAAGATCGCCAGCGGAGGCACGTCGACGGTGTACCGCGGCCTCGACACCCGGCTCGACCGCCCGGTGGCGGTGAAGGTGATGGATTCGCGCTACGCGGGCGACGACCAGTTCCTGACCCGCTTCCAGCGCGAAGCCCGCTCGGTCGCTCGGCTGAAGGATCCCGGCCTCGTCGCGGTCTACGACCAGGGCCTGGACTCCCGGCACCCGTTCTTGGTGATGGAGCTGATCGAGGGTGGCACGCTGCGCGAGCTGCTGGCCGAGCGCGGTCCGATGCCGCCGTACGCCGTGGCCGCGGTGTTGCGCCCGGTGCTGAGCGGGCTCGCCGCGGCGCACCGGTCCGGGCTGGTCCACCGCGACGTCAAGCCCGAAAACGTGCTGATCTCCGACCAGGGTGAGGTCAAGATCGCGGACTTCGGCTTGGTCCGCGCCGTCGCGGCCGCCGGAATCACTTCCACGAGCGTCATTTTGGGAACCGCGGCGTACCTGTCGCCCGAGCAGGTGCGCGACGGTGACGCCAGCCCGCGCAGCGACGTGTACGCCGCCGGGATCCTCACCTACGAGCTGCTCACCGGGCGCACCCCGTTCACCGGCGACTCGCCGCTGTCGATCGCCTACCAACGGCTGGATACCGATGTGCCGCCGCCCAGCGCGGCGATCGACGGCGTGCCCCCGCAGTTCGACGAGTTCGTCCGGCGCGCGACGGCGCGCGACCCGGCCAACCGCTACGCCGACGCGATCGAGATGGGCGCCGACCTCGAGGCGATCGCCGAAGAGCTTGCGCTGCCGGACTTCTCCGTCCCCGCGCCGCGCAACTCCGCGCAGCACCGGTCGGCGGCGCTGCACCACAGCCGCATGAGCCAACGCCCGTTTGCCGCGCCACCGCCGGCGGCGGCTCCGGTCCGCCACCCCACCCGCCAGTTGACCCGCGGCCCCGAGGACTGGTCCGAGCCGCAGCGCGCACCGGTGTCCGACGACGAGCCCGAGGAAGCCTACGAATACCAGCCTGTCACAGGCGAATTCGCGGGCATTCCGATCGGCGAGTTCGCCTACGCCCGCCAGCGCGGGCGGCGCTTGGTGCTGATCTGGGTGGCCCTGGTGCTGGCGCTCACCGGGATGGTCGCCACCGCGGCGTGGACGATCGGGAGCAACCTGAACGGGCTGTTCTAGTCGCGCAACATCTCGGCGACCAGGAACGCCAGCTCCAGCGACTGCTGGGTGTTGAGCCGCGGGTCGCAGGCCGTCTCGTACCGCCCCGCCAGATCCAGGTCCGAAATGTCTTGCGCCCCACCGAGGCATTCCGTGACGTCCTCGCCGGTGATCTCGACGTGGATGCCACCGGGGTGAGTGCCCAGCGCGCGGTGCACCTCGAAGAAGCCCTGCACCTCGTCGACGACGCGGTCGAAGTGCCGCGTCTTGTAGCCGTTGGACGACTCGTGGGTGTTGCCGTGCATGGGGTCGCACTGCCAGATCACCTGGTGGCCGGTGGCCTGAACCTTCTCGACGATCGGGGGCAGCAGGTCGCGCACCTTGTTGTTGCCCATCCGGCTCACCAACGTCAACCGGCCCGGCTTGTTGTTCGGGTCAAGCCGTTCCACGTATTCGACGGCCAGCTCCGGGGTCATCGTCGGGCCGATCTTCACGCCGATCGGGTTGGCGATCACTTCCGCGAACGCGATGTGCGCGCCGTCGAGCTGGCGCGTGCGCTCGCCGATCCAGACGGTGTGCGCCGACAGGTCGAACAGCTGCGGTTCGCCGTCCTCGCTCTCCGACAGCCGCAGCATGGCCCGCTCGTAGTCGAGCACCAAAGCCTCATGGCTGGCGTAGATTTCGGCGGTCTGCAGGTTACGGTCGGCCACCCCGCAGGCGCTCATGAACTTCAGGCCGCGGTCGATCTCGTTGGCCAGCGCCTCGTACCGGGCGCCCGCCGGCGACGTCCGGACGAACTCGCGGTTCCAGTCGTGCACCAGGTGCAGCGACGCCAGCCCCGAGGACGTCAGCGCCCGCACCAGGTTCATCGCCGCGCTGGCGTTGGCGTAGGCGCGCACCAGCCGCGACGGGTCGTGCTCGCGGGCGGCCGCATCCGGGGCGAAGCCGTTGATCATGTCGCCGCGGTAGGACCGCAACCCCAGGGCGTCGATGTCCGCCGACCGCGGCTTGGCGTACTGGCCGGCGATGCGGGCCACCTTGACCACCGGCATGCTCGCGCCGTACGTCAGCACCACGGCCATCTGCAGCAACGCGCGGATGTTGCCCCGGATGTGGGGCTCGGTGTTGTCGGTGAAGGTCTCCGCACAGTCGCCGCCCTGCAGCAGGAATGCCTCGCCCCTGGCGACCTGGGCCAGCTGCTCCTGCAGCCGGAGGATCTCCGAGGGCACCGTCACCGGCGGCACGCTCTCGAGGACGGTCCGCATCGCCGTCGCCTGGTCGGCCGGCCAACTGGGTTGCTGGGCGGCCGGCTTGGCCAGTGCGGCGTCCAGCCGGGCCCGCAGGTCGTGCGGCAGCGGCGGCAGCGCCGGTAGCTGGTCGATCGGGATGTCGACGGTCCAGTTCATCGGTCCATGGTAACCGGGCGGCGAGGGTGACTGATCAGGGCGAACGCCGTTCGGACGGGCTCAGGCCGGCGCCCCGGTCGCGTCGCCGCCAGGACCGTCCGCGTCCGCCGCGGTGATGAGCCGGTATCGCCGCAGCTGGTCGCGGGCGTCGACCAGCGCGTCGTGGGCGTCGCGCGACCGCGGCGGCATCGGCGGGCACCCCCGGTCCTCCCACAATTGCCGCAGGTCCCGGGTGAAGCGGGGCAGCGCGCGCGGCAACTCGGGCATCGTGCCCCACAGCTGGCACAGGGCGACGTGGTCGTAGGCGCCGATCCACGCCCACAGCTCGATCGGGTCGGCCCCGTCGATGCCGAAGAAGTCCTCGAGGTCCGCGCGGATCTGCCTGCGTGAGCGCCACAGCTTCGACGCCGGGGACGGCAGCTTGGGCAGCACGTTGGCGCGCACCCAGCCACCGGCGCGCTCGGGATCGAATTCCGTGGACACGGCGTAATACTCGCGCCCGTCCTCGGCCACCACCCCGATCGAGATCAACTCGATGGTGCGGCCGTCCTCGATGAACTCGGTGTCGTAGAAGTACCGCACCTTGAAAGCCTATGAGTAGCCTATCTGCTGATCAGGATGGGCCCGGTCGGCGGCGGCGCGGGGTGCACCTCGTGGTCCAGCTGGGCGTCGACGACCCGCTCGTCGGGCATCCCGGGGGTGCCGGCGATCGCGCACTGCAGGTACAGCTTGGCCCGCACCACGGGGCGACGCAGCGTCCGTTCCCGCTGCAGCGCGCGGCGCATCTTCTCCGGCTGCGCGGTGTATCGCCAGCGGGCCCAGGGCGCGTGCGGGCGCGACAACCGGATCGCGCCGATCACCAGCAGGACGACGATGAACATGCCGAGCAGCCCGGTCCACACCTTGCCCTTGAGCACCACCACCACGGCCAGCGGCAGCGTCAACACCAGGCCGCCGGCCACCGCGGCACGCAGCGGCCACGAATCGGTGCCCTCCCAGATCGGCAGGAAGAACATCAGCGGGTGCAGCCCCATGATCAACAGGCCGGCCACCCCGACCGCGGCGAAGACGGCGTCCACCGACGTCCGACCGTCCTCCGACCAGTAGACGTCCGACAGGTGCAGGATCAGCGCGTACTCGTCGAGCACCAGGGCCGCGCCGATCCCGAAAAATATTGCGGACAGGGTGAATTCGGGCTCGTGACCGTCGATGGACAGAGTGACCAACGTCAGCCCGGACAGCAACACCAACACCACGCCGAACGTCACGTGGTGGATGTGGATGCCGCCGACATGGACGTTGCGCGGGTGCCACCACCGGGCCGGCCGGCCCGCGTCGGCGCGGTGCCGGATGAGCCGCACGAACGTCCGCGTGACGAAGAAGGTCAGGATGAACGCCACCAGGCAGCACAGCAGGGGCAACCGGCCACCGCCGAGGATGTCGTTCGCGAACCAGTGCGTCACCCGCAGAACGAACCAGTGGAGCACTCTTGAAACGTACGCCTGTGGGCGTCCGCCCCGCGGGAGCCGCGCTGGGCCACCTCGCACGCCCAGGCACCCATTACGCTGTTGTGCGACATGAGTAGATCGCGGACGCCCGGCGCGGGCAGCCACCCCGGGCGCGTCCTGTTGTGGTGCGGGCTCTGGCTGCTGGCGGCGGCGGGGCTGGGCTATGTGGCCTGGCAGCTGTTCGGGCACACGCCCTACCGCATCGACATCGACGTGTATCAGATGGGCGCGCAGGCCTGGATGCAGGGGCATTCGCTGTACCACGGCGATGTGTTGTTCCACACACCGATCGGGCTCAACCTGCCGTTCACCTATCCCCCGCTCGCCGCGATCGTGTTCTGCCCGTTCGCCTGGCTGCACATGCCGGCCGCCAGCGTCGCGATCACGGCGCTGACGCTGGTGTTGCTGGTCGTGTCGACGCTGATCGTGCTGACCCGCCTCGACGTCTGGGCCGCGTCGACGGCGCTGCCCGGCCCGGCGTGGCTGCGCCGCTGGTGGCTCGCGGTCGTCATCACCGCGGCGGCGACGATGTGGCTGGAACCGGTCACGTCGAACTTCGCCTTCGGCCAGATCAACGTCGTGCTGATGACCCTGGTGATCGCCGACTGCGTGCCGCGCCGCACACCGTGGCCGCGCGGCCTGTTGCTGGGCCTGGGCATCGCGCTCAAACTCACGCCGGCCGTGTTCCTGCTGTACTTCCTGCTGCGCCGGGACAACCGCGCCGCGGTGACCGCGCTGATGTCCTTCGTGGGGGCGACGGCGCTCGGTTTCGTTCTGGCGTGGAGCGATTCGTGGGAGTACTGGACGCACACGCTGGCCCACACCGACCGGATCGGCGAGGCCGCGTTGAACACCGATCAGAACATCGCCGGGGCGCTGGCCCGCATCGGGCTGGGCGAGCAGCAGCGCTTCCTGCTCTGGGTGGCCGCCTCGCTGCTGGTCCTGGCGCTGACGGTGTGGGCGATGCGCAGGGTGCTGCGGGCCGACGAGCCCGTGCTGGCGGTCGTGTGCGTCGCGCTGTTCGGGTTGGTGGTCTCGCCGGTCTCCTGGTCACACCACTGGGTGTGGGGGCTGCCGACGGTCGTGGTGCTGGCCGTGCTGGCCTGGCGGCGCCGCAACGTGGCGCTGGGCGTGGTCGGCGCGGCGGGGGTGGCGCTGATGCGTTGGTCGACGATCGACCTGCTACCCAAGCATCACGAGGCGGCGGCCGTCTGGTGGCGGCAGCTCGCGGGGATGTCCTACGTCTGGTGGGCGCTGGCGGTCCTCGTCGCGGCCGGGCTGACGGTCACCGCGCGCACGCCCGCGCGGGATTCCGCCCCGCAGCGATTGACGCCGGTGACAGCGGTCGGCTGATCGCGACGGTTCAGCCGACGGCGGTTTCGGGAATCCGCGCGGCCTCGCCGGTCGATCCCTGACCGGACGCCCCGTTGCGGTTTTCCTTGACGCTGGCGGCGTAGATGTCGACGTACTCCTGGCCGGAAAGCCCCATCAGCTCGTAGATCACCTCGTCGATGACGGCGCGCTCGATGAAGCGGTTGCCGGCCAGCCCTTCGAAACGGGAGAAGTCCATCGGCTTGCCGAAGCGGACGGTGACCCGCCCGAAGCGCAGCATGTTCGAGCCGGGCGGGTTCACGACGTTGGTGCCGATCATCGCCACCGGGATCACCGGCACCCCGGTGTGCAGCGCCAGCCGCGCCAGACCGGTCTTGCCCTTGTACAGCCGGCCGTCCGGCGAACGGGTGCCCTCGGGGTACATCCCCAACAACTTGCCCGCCGACAGCAGCCGCTCGGCGGTGTTCAGCGCGGCCTGCGCGCTGTCGGCGTCGGTCCGGTCGATCGGCACCTGGCCCACCGCGGTGAAAAACCAGCGCTGGAACCAGCCTTTCAAGCCGGTTCCGGTGAAGTATTCGGCTTTCGCCAGGAAGGTGATCCGGCGGCGCACCACCAACGGCAGGTAGAAACTGTCCATCACCGCTAGGTGATTACTGGCCAGGATCGCCGGGCCGGAACTCGGAATATGTTCCAGGCCTTCAACTTTCGGCCTACCGAGCAGGGCCAGCAACGGGCCGAGGAGTATGTACTTGAATAGCCAGTACCACATGGCCCTCCCTCTCGCCCGCCCGCCGGTGTTCTGCGCCAACTGTACCCATCGCGTGGGCGGCGGACCACCTCCGGCGCGGCCGGGTCACTCCTCGACGGTGACGGGGATGGGCTGATACCGGGTCCTGGTCGTGGCCTCGGGACTCGCCGGCCCGGCGCCACCGTCGTCGGTCGGCCCGTCGGGCGGCGGTTTGGCCGCGCCGTTGATGTCGTCGAGCATGGCGCGCACGACCTCGAGCAGGGCGATGCTGTGGTCGGCGATGACGGTGATCAGCGGGTGCTGATCACCGGTCGCCAGCGCGGCCAGCGCGCAGACCGGGCACCACACCTGCTGACACTTGCCGGTCCCGACTCCCCGGCCCGCCGTCAGCGCGGCCGCCGTCCGCATCGCCGGATCGATACCGTCCAGGATCGCCTGGGCGAGCCTGCGCAGCTCCGGACCGATTTCGGAATGACCCCCACTCACTTAGGCCACACCTCCGGGTCTGGTCGAAATCGGACTGTCAGCTCGCTACCGCGCAGGTGGGCGTCCAGCACCGTGCACCGTCGCAGCACGGATGCCAGGCGAACCCTGCGCCGCAACCCGCCCGCGCTGATGATCAGGTCGTCATCGACGCGCCCCAACGTCAGCCCCGACGGATCGAGTTGCGGCAACGCTAGCCGCATCCGGTAGATCGAACCAAGTCCCGTGCCGGATTCCAGGTCCACCGTCGGACGCAGCGGTCCCGGCGGGGGCGTTCCGCCACGGCGGCGGGCGTTGTCGAGCAAAGCGCCCAGCGCCTTGGGGCCGATCGGCTCGCCGGACAGATGCGGAGTCATCACCAGGGCCACCTCACCGATGGTGGCGTCGAGCTCGTCGAGAACACCACGTTGTTCGGAAATGCGTTCGGCGTACCAGTAAAACGCGGGGTGCTCCGGCAGGTTGCGGTATTCGTAGGACTCGTCCTCGGCCAGGACCTGGTTGACGATGAGTTCCTCGACGCGCACCCCCATCAGGGCCAGCGACCCGAGCGTCCTTGCCGCCTCGGCCGCAACCACCCGCTCGGGCGTCAACACCAAATGCGCGCTGACCAATTCGCCGTCGGTCAAAAGGGCACCGAGCCCCTCGACGCTTGCGCTGATGCGCTCCAGCAGTTCCACCGCCGCCGCGGACCGCGCGTCGTCGGCGCCGACGGAGAGCCGGCGATGGCGCGGCCACGCCCGCTCGACGTACAGCCCGAAGGTGGCGGGCAAGGTCAACATCCGCAGCGCGTCGGCGGTCGAGGCGCAGTCGACGACGATGCGGTCCCAGGCGCCGGAGCAGGCCAGCTCACCGACGGCGTGCAGGCCGAGCACCTCCTGAACCCCGGGCAGCGCCGAAAGCTCTTCTGGAGCAATGGTACTCAGCTCCGAGTCGGGAAATCGCCGATCCAGCGTCTCGACCACGTCACGCCACCGCACCTCGAGCAGGGCCAACGTGTCCAACGCCAGCGCGTCCAGAAAACCACCGCCGGCCTGGGCGTCATCGGCGAGGACCCGAACCAGTTCGTCCTGACTGGGCGGGACGGGAACACCGAGCACGTCGCCCAGCGAGTGCGCCTGATCGGTGGAGACCACCAGCACGCGCTGGCCCGCGCTCGCGGCGCTGACGGCCGTGGCGCAGGCCAGCGTGGATTTTCCTACCCCGCCCTTACCAACGAAGAGGCTGATCCGGGCCGGGGTGGGCGCCGGCGATTGGCTGGACTCACTCAGCCCTCGACTCGTTTCTTCAGATCCTTCAACGCGGTGTCGGTCAGCCGGCGTTCGGCCTTGCGCTTGAGCAGGCCGATCATCGGGACGGCGAGGTCGACCGAGAGCTCATAGGTCACCTCGGTGCCAGATCCCTTGGGCGCCAACCGATATGTGCCTTCCAGCGAGCGCAACAGCGAGCTGGAGACCAGTGTCCAACTGACCGATTGCCGGTCCTTGGGCCACTGGTAGGCCATGACCAAGGTGTCCTTGAGCACGGCGGCGTCCAGCACCACCCGCGCGACTTTCGGGTTGCCGTCGGCGTCCGTCTCCTGGACCTCGGCCTCGCGGTACTCCGAGATCCATTGCGGGTAGGAATCGATGTCCGCGATGACGTCCATCACGGTGCCCGGGTCGGCCTCGATGTAGATGGTCTGCGACGTTTTTTCCGCCACCTGGTGCTGCCCTCTCTCCCGCAAGCGGTCGACGCCGCCGGCGGGGAACTACCGTGCGGGTCTGACCCCCGGGCCTACGGCCCGAAACGGTACTCTCCCTGCAAGCCTGACCCGGCTAAACTACCGGAGAAACTCCGACCGGACGTGACCGTTCCAGTGTCGTCTTGACCTCGAAGGCCATTTTCTTGCCCGCCACCCGACGGCGGTGTGTCATTTTCGCCAGATTGAGCTTGGCCAGCTGCCAGGCCGCCACGCCGGTCGGCTCGGCATGCAGGAAGTAGTGCAGCACAACCCCGTCCAGTGACGGCTCCAGCCAGATCTCCATGGTGCCGGTCAGCGCGCCGGTGATCGCCCACCGGATGCCTTTGTCGGCCCGGTCCTCGACGACCTGCAGCCGCAGGTCCGGCCACCAGCGACGCCAGCACGACCGGTCGGCGACCGCGGCCCCGACCCGCGCACCGTCGGCGGCGATGAACGTCTCGTCCGCGATCTGGATACTGTTCACCACCCCAGCTTCACACAGCTCTCCCGAGGCCCCGCAGACTGCCACGATTCCTGCACGAACGCGCGGATTAGGCTGGACCACAACCAGCCGTCCCCCCGGACCGTCAGCCAAGCCAAAAAACGAGGTCAGTAAGAGTGCGTGAGTACAGTGTCCCCGCCCGTTTCACCGTCGGCGAGCACGACAACATCGCGGCCATGGTCTTCGAGCACGAGCGATCAGATCCCGGCTTCGTCATCTTCCGCCGTCAGGTCGACGGCGTCTGGACCGACGTCACCTGCGCCGAGGTGGCCACACAGGTTCGCTCCGCGGCGCTGGGCCTGATCGGCCTCGGCGTGCAGGCCGGCGACCGGGTCTCCATCTTCTCGGCCACCCGCTACGAGTGGGCGATCATCGACCTCGCGATCCTGTCCGTGGGCGCCGTCACGGTGCCGATCTACGAGACGTCGTCGGCCGAACAGGTGCGCTGGGTGCTGCAGGACTCCGAGGCGGTGCTGGCCTTCGCCGAAACCGACGCGCACGCCGCGATGGTCACCGAACTCACCGCCGAGCTGCCCGCGCTGCGCCGCGTGCTGCACATCGACGGGTCGGGCCCCAAGGCACTCGACCAGCTCGCGGAGGCCGGCGCGTCGGTGGAGCCCGCCGAGCTCACCGCCCGCCAGGAGGCGCTGCGCGCCGACGACCCGGCGACGCTGATCTACACCTCCGGCACCACCGGACGGCCCAAGGGCTGCCAGCTCACTCACTCCAACCTGCTGTACGAGACGCGGGGCGCCAAGGAGTGCCTGCCGACGCTGCTGGACGAGGGTCAGCGGCTGCTGATCTTCCTGCCGCTGGCCCACGTGCTGGCGCGCTCGCTGACACTTTCGGCGTTCGCCAACAAGGTGACCGTCGGGTTCACCAGCGACATCAAGAACCTGCTGCCGATGTTCGCCGTGTTCAAGCCGACGGTGGTGGTGTCGGTACCGCGGGTGTTCGAGAAGGTCTACAACACCGCCGAGCAGAGCGCGGTCAACGACGGCAAGGGACGCATCTTCGCCGCCGCCGTGCAGACCGCGGTCGACTGGAGCCAGGCGCAGGACCGCGGGCGCACCGGGCTGGTGCTACGCGCCAAGCACGCGCTGTTCGACCGGCTGGTCTATCACAAGCTGCGCGCCGCGCTGGGCGGCGAATGCCACGCGTCGGTCTCGGGCGGCGCCCCGCTGGGCGCGCGGCTGGGCCACTTCTACCGTGGCGTCGGGCTGACCATCCACGAGGGCTACGGCCTGACGGAGACCAGCTCGGCCATCACGGTCAACCAGGTCGGCAACGTGCGGATCGGGACGGTCGGAACGTTGTTGCCGGGCAACAGCATACGCATCGCCGAGGACGGCGAACTGCTGGTCCGCGGCGGCGTGGTGTTCAGCGGCTACTGGCGCAACGAGCAGGCCACCGACGACGCGTTCACCGACGGCTGGTTCAGGACGGGTGACCTCGGCGCGCTCGACGAGGACGGCTTCCTGAAGATCACCGGCCGCAAGAAGGAGATCATCGTGACCGCCGGCGGCAAGAACGTCGCCCCGGCGGTGCTCGAGGACCAGCTGCGGGCGCACGCGCTGATCAGCCAGGCCATGGTGGTGGGCGACGCCAAGCCGTTCATCGGCGCGCTGATCACCATCGACCCCGAGGCGTTCGGCGCGTGGAAGGAGCGCAACCACAAGGCGGCCGGCGCGTCGGTGGCCGACCTGGTCAACGACCCCGACCTGGTCGCCGAGGTGGACGCCGCCGTCAAGCACGCCAATCAGTCCGTGTCGCACGCCGAGTCCATCCGCAAATTCCGCATCCTGCCGGTCGATTTCACCGAGGACACCGGTGAGCTGACGCCGACGATGAAGGTCAAGCGCAACGTGGTGGCCGAGAAGTTCGCCTCCGACATCGACTGGATCTACGAAAAGGAATAGCTAGCCGCGCCCGGCAGCGGTGGGCGACCATCCCGTTCTCCCCAGTTCGAGGTGGCGCACTGCGGACCGCCACCGCTTGCGAGCGTCACGCCAGCATGACGAGGGGCGTCGAGCGTCACGCCAGCGTGACGCTCGAGCGGCTAGGCGCGCAAAAGCTCGGCCAGCCGGGCCGCGAGCGTGTCCCACCGCCAGTGGGCCTGCACCCACTCGCGTCCGGCCGCCCCCATTGCCGCGGCCCGGTCCGGATCGCCGAGTACCTCGGTGACGGCGTCGGCGACGGCGTCCGGCGACCGTCCATCGACCACCAAGCCAGTCTTGTTGTGCTGCACGGCTTCCGGTGCCCCGCCGGAGTCGCCGGCGATCACCGGCTTGCCGGTCGCGGACGCCTCGAGGAACACGATGCCCAGGCCCTCGACGTCCATGCCGGCGCCGCGGGTGCGGCACGGCATCGCGAAGACGTCGGCCAGCGCATGGTGGGCGGGCAGTTCGGCGGCCGGCACGCCCCCGGTGAACGTCACGTGCTCGGCGACCCCGCAGTCGCGGGCCAGCTTTCGCAGCGAGTCCAGGTAGGGACCGCCGCCGACGATCACCAGGGCCGCGCCGTCTACGCGTTGCCGGATCGACGGCAGCGCCTTGATCAGGGTGTCCTGGCCCTTGCGCGGCACCAGCCGGGACACGCACACGACCGTCGGCCGCTGGCCAAGCCGATACCGGTCGCGCAGCTCGGCGCCGGCCGCCGGGTCGGGCCGGAACCGGTCGGTGTTGACCCCGGGCGGCAGGTATTCCAGCGAGGCTTTGGGTCCGAACGCCGGCGCGAACCGGGCGCGGGTATAGCGGCTGACGAACGTGACGACGTCGGTGGTGTCTCCGATGCGGCGGAGCACCGACCGGGCGACCGGGAGCATCGACCAGCCGACCTCGTGGCCGTGCGTGCTGGCCACCACCCGGGTCGCGCCGGCCTGGCGCGCGCGCGACGCCAGCAACGCCAGCGGCGCCGCCGCCCCGAACCAGACGGTGTCGATGTCGTTCTCGGCGATCAGCCGGCGCATCCGAGCGTCCACCGCCGGTCCCGGCAGCATCAGCGTGCCCGGGTGACGGAACACCCGGTAACCGGCCGCCCCGGCCGACTCGTCGAAGGCGTCGGCGCCCTTCCACTGCGGCGCGTACACCGTCACCGAATGCAACCGGGCATCGACCAGCCGTCCGACGAAGTCGTTCAGGTAGGACTGGATCCCGCCCGGCCGGGGCGGAAAGTCGTTGGTAACCAGCAGGACCCGACTCACCGCGTCAGGCTAGCCTGCGCGCGCACCCGGGCCGTGCGGGGCATCTCCTCAGCCCGGGTGGGTCAGCCAGTCGTGCCAGCGCGCGAGCAGGCCGGCCGAGTCGGTCGCCAGGACGTCGTGGACGGCGGCGGGCACGTCGGTGTGGCGGACACCGCAGACGGCCAGATACAGGTCGCGCAGCTTGGCCGCGCCATAGGTGTCGGCGACGAAACGCGCGAACCACCAGGCCCGGTCGTAGGCGAGCGAGCGCTGCGACCCGGGCGCGTCCAGGTCGGCGTCCGAGGGCAACGTCAGCGGCACCGGCAACGCGTCGGCGGACACCGGCGTGCGGGGCCGGGCGACGAAGTCGGCCACGCCCTCGGCCAGCCATCGGGGCGCGTCCGCGGCGGTCTCCGCCCGAGCGGCGTAGTGAAAAAGCTCGTGCGCCAATACGATTCGGAGCGCCCCCTCGGTCATGGTGGCCGCGCCTGGCGCAAAGACGATCCGCTCACCCACCGCCGCCCGGTGCGGCGGATCGACGCGGTCGGCAACTGTTACCGCCGCGATGTCGACCCACTGCGCCACCGGTCCCCCGCCGGCGGCGGCGCGAAACTCCTCGTCGGTGCGCGCCGCGACCAGCGAGATCTCGCGCGACCATTGCACGCCCCAGAACCCCTCGACCGCGTCGATCGCGGCGCCGGCGTCGGAGGCCAGCCGCGACAGCAGACGATCACTGGCCGGGCCGCCGAAACCGGCCAGCCGAACGGTGCGGTCACCGACGGCCAGCGACTTCGTCGTGGCGCTCGCCTGGGTGCGCGTCGGCGTGACCAGCTGCGCCGGCCGGATCCCGACACCGCGTCCGGCTTCGAGCGGCACGGCCGCCGCGACGATGAGCTCGACCAGGAATACCCAGGCCAGCAGCAGCGTGAGCCGACGGGCGGGGCCTCTAGTAGCGGCGGGCGTCGTGGACCGGGCCTGCGGCATTCATCGGCACCACCCGCACCGGCTGGCCGTAGGTGGAGGAATGGATCACCATGCCGTCACCGACGTAGAGGCCGCTGTGTGACGCGTCGTTGTAGAAGGTGATCACGTCCCCGGGCTGCAGGTCCGACAGCGCCACCGGTTGGCCGCCTGTGGCCTGCGCCTGGCTGGAGTGGGGCAGCGAAATGCCGGCCTGCTGGAACGCCCACATCACCAGCCCGGAGCAGTCGAACCCGCCGGGCGCGGCACCGCCCCACACATAGGGCGAGCCGACCTGGGTCAGCGCCGCCTGCACGACGGTCGCGCGGTCACCGCCGCCGACCCCGCCGCCGAACGGCCCGGGCATTCCGCCGGGGGGCGGCGCCTCACCGGGTGCCTGCCCCGCGGGCGGCGGCGCGCCCACTGGCGACGGCGGACGCGACAAGCACGTCAAGGCCACCTCGGCCGCCGACGCGGCGCTCCCGAAGGCCTACGCCA
>NZ_LZJJ01000062.1:0-4793 GCF_001667625.1 Mycobacterium sp. E1715 | reverse complement strand
CGGCGCCCGGACCCCGGTCTACCTCGGCGACGACATCACCGACGAGGACGCGTTCGACGCGGTCGGCGACGGCGGCGTGCCAATCCTGGTGCGGCACTACGACGACGGCGACCGCGCCACCGCGGCGCGATTCGCGCTGGACAGCCCCGCGCAGGCCGGCGAGTTCACCGCCCGCCTGGCGCGCAAGCTATCGCCCTAAGCCTGTAGGTATTCCGCGGCGCCGTCGTCGAGGACCACCCGCGGGCCGCTGCCCTCGGCCCCCGAGGCCTCGGTGCGAAACACCGCCTTGCCCGGCTCGGTGCGCCAGATGAGCGTGGTCAGCGTCTCGCCGGGAAACACCGGCGAGGTGAACCGCGCGGCGATCGAGGTGACGTTGGCGGCGGTCCCGCCGCCGAGCTCGGCGACCAGCGCGCGGCCCGCGACCCCGTAACTGCACAGGCCGTGCAGGATCGGCTTGGGGAAGCCGGCGAGCTCGCGGGCGAACCACGGGTCGCTGTGCAGCGGGTTGCGGTCACCGGAGAGCCGGTAGATCAACGCCTGATCCTCCCGGGTGGGCAGGGCGACCCGGGCGTCGGGTTCGCGGTCCGGGATCTCCGGGGCCACCGGGCGCTGGCCCGGCACGCCGCCGAATCCGCCCTCGCCGCGGATCACCAGGGTGGTGAGCGTCTCGGCGATCAGCTTCTCCGAATCCGGGTCGGTGCCCCGGCCGCGCAACACCAGAATCGCGTTCTTGCCCTCGCCCTTGTCCTGGATGTCGGCGACCTCGGTGACCACCGACAGCTTCCCCGCGGCCGGCAACGGCGCGTGCAGCCGGATTTCCTGCGAGCCGTGTAACAGCATGGCCCAGTTGAACGTTCCCACCTTGCCGGCTGCCCCGAAGGCCGGGCAGCAGATCACCGCGTAGGTGGGCAGCACCTGCTGCTCGATGCCGTGGCTGTTCTCGGTGGTGAACGACAGGTCGTCGAGGCCGGCGCCGACGCCGAGCGCATACAGCAGCGTGTCCCGGTCGGTCCACTCGAACAGCATCGGTTCGGTCACCGCGCCGACGGCACTCGGGTCAATCGCCATCTGAGTCTCCTTCGCAAGTAATTTCTCCACTTAACCATCGCAAACCCTTCCCACCGATGCCGTCGGCAGGGCAGGCTATTTGCCATGCCGAAGCGCAGCGTGATCCGGAATGTCTCGAAGGCCGTCGCGGCGCTGACCGCGGTCCTCGTCGTCGGGGCCTGCGGTGGGTCACCGCAGGCACGCAGCATCACGATCACGTTCATCCGGCACGCCCAGTCGGCATCCAACGCGAGCGGGATCATCGACACCTCGGTGCCGGGGCCCAGCCTGACCCCGGAGGGCCAGGGTCAGGCCCAGCAGGTCGCGCACCAGGCGGGCCATAAGGACTACGACGGCATCTACGCCTCCACGATGGTCAGGACACAGCAGACCGCAGCGCCGCTGGCCTCGGAGCTGGGCAAGCAAGTCGAGGTGCTGCAGGGCATTCAGGAGATCAACGCGGGCTGGTTCGAGGGCAAGCCGATCGCCCAGGAGAATGCGACGTACCTGCTGGCGCCCGCGGACTGGCTCCGGGGCGACACGCAGGACAGCATCCCCGGGTCGATCAGCGGCAAGCAGTTCAACGAACAATTCACCGCCGCAATCGCAAAGGTCTACAACAGCGGCCAGCACAACCCGGTGGTGTTCTCGCACAAATTCGCCATCGAGTACTGGACGCTGATGAACGCGAAAAACGCCAAGGACTCACTGCTGACCAGCCATCCCCTGCCCAACGTCGGCCGCGTGGTGATCACCGGCAACCCGATGAACGGCTGGACCCTGGTGGACTGGGACGGCATTCGCGACTTCCACAACTGACAATCCCCACAGCCCGCCACAGGGCTGACAGTGGCGACCCGCCACGCCCCGCGTCGCCGCGCTCGCGATCGCCACAGTTGACGCGGGCGGTCGCGACCGCCACGATGGCTGCATGCGGTATGTCGTTACCGGCGGTACCGGGTTTATTGGTCGCCGCGTCGTCGCCCGGCTGCTGGACACCCAACCCGATGCGCAGGTGTGGGTGCTGGTCCGGCGGGAGTCGCTGGGGCGTTTCGAACGGCTCGCGGCCGAGTGGAGTGACCGGGCCAAACCGCTGGTCGGGGCGCTGCCGGAGCTGGAGCTGACCGACGAGACCCTCGCCGAGCTGGGCACCATCGACCACGTCGTGCACTGCGCGGCCATCTACGACATCACCGCCGGCGAGGCCGAGCAGCGGGCCACCAATGTCGAGGGGACCCGCGCCGTCATCGAGCTGGCGCGGCGGCTCGGCGCGACGCTGCACCACGTGTCCTCGATCGCGGTCGCGGGGGACTTCCCCGGCGAATACACCGAGGACGACTTCGATGTCGGCCAGCCGTTGCCGACCCCGTATCACCGGACCAAGTTCGAGGCCGAGTTGCTGGTGCGGTCGGCGCCCGGGCTGCGTTATCGGATCTACCGCCCGGCGGTGGTGGTCGGCGATTCGCGCACCGGCGAGATGGACAAGATCGACGGGCCGTACTACTTCTTCGGCGTGCTGGCCAAGCTGGCGGTGCTGCCCAGGTTGACGCCGATCATGCTCCCCGACACCGGCCGCACCAACATCGTGCCGGTCGACTACGTCGTCGACGCGCTCGTGGCGCTGATGCACGCCGACGGTCTGGACGGCCGCGCCTTCCACCTCACCGCCCCCAAAACCGTTGGGCTGCGGGGCATCTACCGCGGCGTCGCCAAGGCGGCCGGGCTCCCGCCGGCGCGCGGGTCGCTGCCCGGCTCGGTGGCCGCCCCGGTGCTGAAGGTGCGCGGGCGGGCCAGGGTGCTGCGCAACATGGCGGCCACCCAGCTCGGTATCCCGGCCGAGGTCTTCGACCTGGTCGACCTCAAGCCCACCTTCATCAGCGACCAGACCCGGAAAGCCTTGCGCGGCACGGGCATCGAGGTGCCCGAGTTCTCCAGTTACGCGCCCGGGCTGTGGCGGTACTGGGCCGAGCACCTGGACCCGGACCGGGCGCGCCGCGACGACCCGCACGGGCCGCTGCACGGCCGGCATGTCATCATCACCGGCGCGTCCAGCGGCATCGGCCGGGCGGCGGCCATCGCGGTGGCCGAGCGCGGGGCGACGGTGTTCGCCCTGGCCCGCAACGCCGACGCGCTGGATCAACTGGTCGCCGAGATCCGCGCAGCCGGCGGTGACGCCCACGCCTTCACTTGCGACGTCACCGATTCCACCTCGGTCGAGCACACCATCAAGGACATCCTGGGCCGCTTCGACCACGTCGACTACCTGGTGAACAACGCCGGCCGGTCGATCCGCCGCTCGGTGGTCAACTCGACCGACCGGCTGCACGACTACGAGCGGGTGATGGCGGTCAACTACTTCGGCGCGGTGCGGATGGTGCTGGCGCTGCTGCCGCACTGGCGCGAGCGCCGCTTCGGTCATGTGGTCAACGTCTCCAGCGCCGGCGTGCAGGCCCGCAATCCGAAGTACAGCTCGTACCTGCCCACCAAGGCGGCGCTGGACGCGTTCGCCGACGTGGTCGGCTCGGAGACGCTGTCCGACCACATCACGTTCACCAATATCCATATGCCACTGGTCCGTACGCCGATGATCGCGCCGTCGCACCGGCTCAACCCGGTGCCCGCGATCAGCCCCGAGCGCGCGGCCGCCATGGTGGTGCGCGGCCTGGTCGACAAGCCGGCGCGCATCGACACCCCCCTCGGAACGCTGGCCGAGGCCGGCAACTACTTCGCCCCGCGGACGTCCAGGCGGATCCTGCACCAGCTGTACCTCGGTTACCCCGACTCGGCCGCGGCCCGCGGACTGCCCACCGAGCCGCCCGCCGCGCCCCCGCCGCGGCGCAAGCCGAGGCGGCCCGTCCGCGCCGTCACCGGCGGCATCCGGACGCCGCGGGGAGTCAAACGGTTGGTGCGCCGGGTGCCCGGGGTGCACTGGTAGTCCGGGCGTTTCAGCCGCGCCTGATTGCGGTATTCCGGCGCGATGACCCGGACGCTTTCCGCGAAACGGGCGGACGCCGACCCGGTGGCCGCCGCGGCCCGCCTGGTCGCCACGCGAGGCGTCGCGGTGATGTCCTCACTCGACGTGACGCGGAGCCTGGGCGCCGGCCGCGAGGAGTGGACCCGATTCGCCCGGCACTGGCAGCAGCTGGGACCCGACCCGTACGCCGCGGAGCTGGGGGTGCAGCGGCTGCGCCGGTACGGCCAGTACTCCTTTCGCGACGGTGCGCTGCGCCCGGTGCCCAGGAGCACGTTCGCGCAGCCCGAGGACTCCAACCCCCTCTACATCGGCAAGGACCGCGACTTCGAGCCGCTGACCGACGCTTTCGCCCGGGATCCGTTGCTGCGCAGGATCATCGACCTGCTGGCCCGAGTGGCGGCGGCGCTGGACGACGTCGCGGACTGGAACGTCAAGGTGCATCCGTTCCGCGTCCGGTCGTTGTCCGACGACGGCGGCCATCCGACGCCGGAGGGCATGCACCGCGACGGCGTCACCCTGGTCAGCTCACTGCTGGTCGGGCGGCGCAACGCCATCGGCGGCGAGAGCACGGTGAATGACCTCGACGGCAGGCAGTTGCTGGCGACGACGCTGGCCGAACCCGGCACGCTGATGTTGGGCGACGACCGCCGCACCCTGCACGGCGTCTCCCCGATCCGCCCGATCGACGGCTCGGGCCCCGCCCAGCGCGACGTCCTGGTGGTCACCTTCGCCTCGGCGTGGCCCTGAGCGACGGTATCGTTGCCGCGGTGAT
>NZ_LZJJ01000061.1:0-45129 GCF_001667625.1 Mycobacterium sp. E1715 | reverse complement strand
TACGCGCGCGAAACCGGCAGCGCTCGGTTTGTCAGTACAGCGCCCGCACGGTATCGATGGTGTCGGCCTCGGACGGGCTCTTGTCGTCGCGGTAACGCAGCACACGAGCGAACCGCAGCGCCACACCGCCGGGGTAGCGCGAGGATTTCTGGACCCCGTCCAGGGCCACCTCGACCACCTGCTCGGGCCGCAGCCGCACGACGTAACCGTCGGTCCCGCCGACGGCGAGTTCGCTGAACCGGGCCGTCTGCCAGTCCAGCATGGCGTCGGTCATGCCCTTGAAAGTCTTTCCCACCATCACGAATTCGGCGGTGGCGGGGTCGCGCGCCCCCAGGTGGATGTTGGAGAGCTTGCCGCGTCGGCGCCCCGATCCCCACTCCACCGCCAACACCACCAGGTCCAGCGTGTGCACCGGCTTGACCTTGAGCCAGCCCGCGCCGCGGCGGCCTGCCTGATACGGCGCCTGCGGCGCCTTGGCCATGACGCCCTCGTGACCGGCGGCGAGCGTCGCCTCCAGGAACCGGGCCGCCTCGTCGGCGTCTGTGGTGGCGAGCCGATCGACCCGCTGCGCGGCCGGCACCAGCGCGTCCAGGGCGGCCAGCCGCTCGGTGGTCGGCGCGCGAGCAGGTCGGCGCCGTCGCGGTGCAGGATATCGAAGAAGAACACCGAAAGAGGTTGGGCCGCACGGGCTTCAGCGACGTCGACCGATCGGCCGAACCGTGACGCGGTGACCTGGAAGCGGTGCGGTGAGTTGTCGGCCCGCAGCGCGATCGCCTCGCCGTCGGCGATGAGGTCGCGCACCGGCAGCGCCAGCGTCGCCTCCACCACCTCGGGCAGCCGGGCGGTGACGTCGTCGAGGCTTCGGGTGTAGACGGTGACCTGGTCGCCGGACCGGTGAATCTGTACCCGGGCGCCGTCCAGCTTGGCCTCGAAAATCGTTGTGCCGCCGTGGCGTTCCAGCGCATCGGCCACCCCGGTCGCGGTCTGCGCCAGCATCGGGCCGACCGGCCGTCCGACGCGCAGGGCGAACGCCTCGAGCGCCCGGGCGCCGCCGCCCATGGCGGCCGCCGCGACGCCGGGCAGGTCCCCGCCGAGCATCGCCGCGCGCTGTACCGCCGCGACGGGGAGGCCGGCGGCCTTGGCCACCGCGTCGGCCATGATCCCGGCCGGCGCCCCCTGGCGCAGCTCCCCGCCGAGCAGCCGCAGCAGGAAGGTCTGCTCGATGTCGGTCGAGGCGGCGAACAAGCCGGTGATGAGCTGCGCGCGGCGCGCCTGCGATCCCTTGCCCGACACCGCCCCGATCTCGGAGAAACTGGCGTCCACCGCGGCGACGGTCAACGCCGGATGCGGCGCCGGGGGCGGCCGTGACCGCAGCGCTGCCCAGCCGACCCCGATCTGGCGCTGGCGCAACTCACCCGAGAGCCAGGAGACGACGATGGCGACTTCGTCGGGGTCGGCCGCGGCGCGGCGCAACAGGTCGGCGATGTGGGCGACCTTGCTCAGCCGTGACGACGTGCCGCCTACGTCAAGTGAGGTCGTCGCCACGTCGAGGAGGAGCACGAAATCAGCTTGGCACGGGTCTCGAACAAGGCGGGGTCAACCCTCGGCGGCGCACACGCTAGCGTGCCTACGTAACGTTACAGATTGCTAGGGATCTGACAACCCGAAAGGAAGGGTCCGGATGGAGATCAACGGGAAGAAGGTCGTCGTCATCGGCGGCGCGTCGGGAATGGGTCGCGCCTCCGCTGAGCTGCTGGCCGAGCGCGGGGCGGAGGTCGCCATCCTGGACCGTGAGGGTTCCGACGGCAAGACCGTGGCCGAGGCCGTCGGCGGCGCGTTCTATCCGGTCGACGTCACCGACTTCAAGGGCACCGAGGAGACGCTGCAGACCGCGGTCGACAAACTGGGCGGCCTGCATGTCATCATCACCACCGCGGGTGGCGGCATCGCCAAGCGGACGATGACCAAGTCCGGTCCCCACGACCTCGAGTCCTTCCAGTCCGTGATCGACCTCAACCTGATCGCCACCTTCAACATCAGCCGGCTCGCGGCCGCGCACATGGCCAAGAACGAGCCGGAGGACGAGGAGCGCGGCGTCATCATCAACACCGCGTCGATCGCGGCGTTCGAGGGGCAGATCGGGCAGGTCGCCTACACCGCCGCCAAGGCCGGCGTCGCCGGCATGTGCCTGACCATGGCCCGGGACCTGGGCTCGCTGGGCATCCGGGTGCTGGCGATCGCGCCGAGCCTGTTCGCCACCGGGTTGACGCAGGGGATTCCGGACGAATTCGCGTCGGCGCTCACCAAGGACGCCGCCTTCCCCAAGCGCCTCGGCCGGCCGATCGAGTACGCCAAGCTGGTTGCGGCGATCGTCGAGAACCCGATGCTCAACGGCCAGTGCCTGCGGCTGGACGCGGGCCAGCGCTTCGCGCCCAAGTAGCCACCCCCACGGGTCGCCCTCCCCGCATTAAGTACACTCTTTAGGCAGCCGCCCCGCTTCCCCTCGAAGCGGGGCAGGCTACCCAGCCGGTAGCGAGGAGGGCCCCTCATGGGTATCGCACTGACCGACGACCACCGCGAACTCGCCGGGGTCGCCCGCGCGTTCCTGACCTCGCAGAAGGCCCGTTGGGCGGCGCGTTCGCTGCTCGACGCCGCGGAGGAATCCCGGCCGGCGTTCTGGCAGAACCTGGTCGAGCTGGGCTGGCTCGGCCTGCACATCGACGAAGAGCACGGCGGATCCGGCTTCGGGCTGCCCGAACTCGTGGTGGTGGTCGAAGAACTCGGCCGGGCCGTAGCGCCGGGGCCGTTCGTGCCGACCGTGATCGCGTCGGCGGTGATCGCCAAAGATGGCAGCGCCGAACAGAAGTCGCGGCTGCTGCCCGGCTTGATCGACGGGACCGTGACCGCTGGAATCGGTCTGGACGGGGAGGTGCGCCTCAAGAACGGCGTCGCCGACGGTGACGCCGGGATCGTGCTGGGCGCCGGGCTGGCCGAGCTGTTGCTGATCGCCGCAGGCGAGGACGTGCTGCTGTTGGAGCGTGACCGTGCCGGCGTATCGGTCGAGGTGCCGAACAACTTCGACCCGACCCGGCGTTCCGGACGCGTGCGCCTGGAGAACGTCAACGTCGGCGCCGACGACATCCTGACCGGCGGGCGGGCTTCCGCGCTGGCCCGGGCCCGGACGTTGTTGGCCGCCGAGGCGGTGGGCGGCGCGGCGGACTGCGTCGACGCCGCCGTGGACTATGCCAAGGTGCGGCAGCAATTCGGGCGCACCATCGCGACATTCCAAGCGGTGAAGCATCATTGCGCCAACATGCTGGTGGCGGCCGAATCGGGCGTCGCCGCGGTGTGGGACGCCTCGCGGGCGGCGTCCGAGGACGAGGACCAGTTCCGGCTCGCCGCCGCGGTGGCGGCGGCCCTGGCGTTCCCCGCCTATGCGCGCAACGCCGAGCTGAACATCCAGGTGCACGGCGGCATCGGCTTCACCTGGGAGCACGACGCGCATCTGCACCTGCGCCGCGCGCTGGTGGTTGCGGCGCTGTTCGGCGGTGACGCGCCGGCCCGGGATGTCTTCGAGCGCACCGCCGCAGGCGCCAAACGGGAGAACAGCCTGGACCTGCCTGCCGAGGCCGAGGAGCTGCGCACCCGGATCCGCGCCGACGCCGCCGAGATCGCCGCCCTGGACAAAGCGGCGCAGCGCGACAAGCTGATCGAGACGGGCTACGTCATGCCGCACTGGCCGAAGCCCTGGGGTCGCGCCGCCGACGCGGTGGAGCAGCTGGTCATCGAGGAGGAATTCCGCGCGGCCGGCATCAAGCGCCCCGACTACTCGATCACCGGCTGGGTGATCCTCACCCTGATCCAGCACGGAACCGATTGGCAGATCGAAAGATTCGTGGAGAAGGCGCTGCGCCAGGAAGAGATCTGGTGCCAGCTGTTCTCCGAGCCCGAGGCCGGCTCCGACGCGGCGTCCGTGAAGACCCGCGCCACCCGGGTGGACGGCGGCTGGAAGATCAACGGGCAGAAGGTCTGGACCAGCGGCGCGCAGTACTGCGAGCGCGGCCTGGCCACCGTGCGCACCGATCCGGACGCCCCCAAGCACGCCGGCATCACCACCGTCATCATCGACATGAAGGGCCCGGGCGTCGAGGTGCGCCCGCTGCGGCAGATCACCGGCGGCTCGGAGTTCAACGAGGTCTTCTTCAACGACGTCTTCGTCCCCGACGAGGACGTCGTCGGGGCGCCCAACTCCGGCTGGACCGTCGCCCGGGCGACGCTCGGCAACGAGCGGGTCAGCATCGGCGGCAGCGGGTCGTTCTACGAGGGATTGGCGCCCACCCTGGTCCAGCTCGCGCAGCAGTCGGACCGCCTGGCGGGAGCGCCGGTCCGGATCGGATCCTTCCTCGCCGACGACCATGCGCTGCGGCTGCTGAACCTGCGTCGCGCGGCCCGCAGCGTCGAGGGGGCCGGGCCCGGCCCGGAAGGCAACATCACCAAGCTGAAGCTGGCCGAGCACATGGTCGACGGGGCCGCGATCTGGGCGGTGCTGGCCGGCCCGGAGGTCGCACTCATGGATGGCCCCGGTGCGGTGGTGGGCAGGCTGGCGATGGGCGCACGCGGCATGGCGATCGCCGGCGGCACCTCGGAAGTCACCCGCAATCAGATCGCCGAGCGGATCCTCGGCATGCCGCGCGACCCGCTGATCAACTAGCTGCTCCGCTCAGGTGGGTGCGAACAGCGGAGCCCCGCCGCTGCCCCTGTCCGGCCGGATCGCGACGGGCATACCGCACGTGACCGAATCGGGTTCGCAGTCAACGACATTGGCGGCCATCCGCAGGCCCTCTTGTTCGGCGAGTTCGACGATGGCGATCACGTACGGAACCGGGATCTCCGGGTTGTACGGGTGGTGGTTCACCGTAAAGGTGAACACGGTGCCACGCCCGGAGACGGGCCGGGCGACCAGCGGGGCTTTGCACGTGCGGCATTCGCCGGCAGGCGGATGCACCCAGCGCGCGCAGTCCTCGCAGTATTCGATGAGCAGCGGCTCGTCCGGCACGACGAATACAGTACACTCAATTGATTCGATGGTCTGACGGGCGGTGTGCATGACGCATTTCGAGAAGGACGCGATCCTGTCCGGCATCGGCATCTCTCGGATCGGCCGGCGCACCGGCATCGCGGGCGTGGACCTGACCATGGAGGCGGTGCGGTCCGCCATCGAAGACGCCGGCTTGGCCCCCGCCGACATCGACGGCATCGCGACGCTGGGCGACACCCCCGCCGCAGAGGTCAACGCCCAACTGCGGATCGAAGCGGCCGATTGCGGATCCGGCTTCGGCACCGGCGGCTTGCTCAGCCCGGTGATGTCGGCGTGCCGCGCGGTCGCCGAACGTCGCGCCCGGCACGTGGTGGTGTACCGGACCATCCAAATGCTCGGCGGCACCGTCCCGGTGAAGCCGCAGGAGAACGCGCCCGCGCCGCCGCTGGCCCGGATGTTCGAGACGCCGGAGGGTGCGGAACGGCCCGCCGTGGGCGCGATGGACGACGTCAACGACCTGGTCGCGGCCAACGCCTATTCCGCCGCGAATTGGCTGGCGCTGAACTGCCGGCGCCACATGGAGTTGTATGGGACCACCAAGCAACAGCTGGGCTGGGTCGCCCTGAACGGCAGGCGCAACGCCGCCCTGAATCCGCGCGCCGTGTATCGCGACCCGATGACGATGGCCGACTACCTGAGCGCGCGGCCGGTCTCCACCCCGTTCGGCCTGCTGGACTGCGATGTCCCGATCGACGGCTCGATTGCGGTGGTGGTCTCGCACACGGATTACACCCGGGATTGCCCCCACCGCGCGGTGGCGGTGGAGGCGATCGGCGGGTCCGACGGCGCCGGGGGCTGGTTCCACCGCGACGACTACCCGAAGATGGCGATGTCGGACGCGACGGCGCAGATGTGGTCGCGCACGGACCTGAAGCCGGCCGACCTCAAGGTCGCCGAGTTGTACGACGGCTTCACCTATCTCACCCTGGCGTGGCTGGAGGCCCTCGGGGTCTGCGGTGACGGGGAGGCCGGGCCGTTCGTGGAAGGTGGCGCTCGGATCGCCCGCGACGGGGACCTTCCCCTCAACACCTACGGCGGCCAGCTGTCGGCGGGGCGCATGCACGGTTACTGGGCATTGCACGAGGGTTGTCTGCAGTTGCGCGGGGAAGCGGGGGAGCGGCAGGTATCGCGTCGCCCGGACGTCGGCGTCGTGTCGGTCGGCGGCGGGCCCGTCGCTGGCTGCATGTTGCTCACATGCTGAAATCCCCTGCGCCCGAACGCCGTTGGGCTTGATATGAGTACCGGCCTCGCAAACAAACTGGCTTCCGGAATCGCGCGGGACCTCGAGGCGGAGATCGTTCGCCGCGGTTGGGCCATCGGCGAATCGCTCGGTTCCGAGCACGCGTTGCAAGAGCGCTTCGGGGTGAGCCGCTCGGTCCTGCGCGAGGCCGTCCGGCTCGTCGAACACCATCAGGTCGCCCGCATGCGCCGCGGGCCCGGTGGCGGTCTGATCATCTGCGAGCCCGATGCCGGGCCCGCCACCCGCGCCGTCGTGATCTATCTCGAATACCTCGGCACCACCCTGGGCGACCTGCTCAACGCGCGCCTTGTGCTCGAACCGCTGGCGGCTTCGCTGGCCGCGGAACGGATCGACGAGGCGGGCATCGCCCGGTTGCGGGCGGTGCTGCGGGGCGAAGAGGAGTGGAGGCCGGGGCTCCCCACGCCGCGGGACGAGTTCCACATCGCGTTGGCCGAGCAATCGAAAAACCCGGTCCTGCAACTCTTTGTCAACGTGCTGATGCGCCTCACCACCCGGTATGCCCTGCAGTCGCGGACCGACTCGGCCACCGAGGCCACCGAGGCGATCGACCGGATGCACATCGACCACTCCGAGCTCGTCGAGGCCGTCACCGCCGGCGACTCGGCGCGCGCCAAAACGCTCAGCCAGCGGCACGTCGAGGCCGTGACCGCGTGGCTACAGCACCACCACCCCGGCGCCCCGAGCCGGCGGCGCAAGCCGCGGCCGCTCAACATCGAGGTGGCCCGCGGCAAGCTGGCGGAGATGCTGGCGGCCACGATCGGCGACGACATCGCTGCCAGCGGCTGGCAGGTCGGATCCGTCTTCGGCACCGAAACGGCCCTTCTCGAGCGGTACCGGGTGAGCCGCGCGGTGCTCCGGGAAGCGGTGCGGCTGCTCGAATATCACTCGATCGCGCACATGCGCCGCGGGCCCGGTGGCGGCCTCGTCATCGCCAGGCCCCGGGCGCAGGCCAGCATCGACACCATTGCCTTATACCTGCAGTACCGCGACCCGAGTCGCGAAGACCTCCGTTGCGTCCGGGACGCCATCGAGATCGACAACGTCGCCAAGGTCGTCAAGCGGTGCGGCGAACCGGAAGTGGCCGCCTTTGTGGCCGCGCATCGGTCCGACGTCGAGGAAACGCCCGGCGATGTGGCGGACGCCTCGGCGGAGGAGTTCCGGTTTCACGTCGGACTGGCCCAGCTGGCCGGCAACACGCTGCTCGACCTGTTTCTGCGCATCATCGTCGAGTTGTTCCGGCGGCACTGGTCCAGCACCGGGCAGGCGCCACCGACCTGGGCGGACGTCCTGGCCGTTCACCACGCTCACCAGCGGATTGCCGACGCGATCGAGGCCGGTGACGAGAGCCTGGCCCGCTACCGCGTGCGCCGTCATCTGGACGCGGCCGCCTCCTGGTGGCTTTAGCGAATACTGAGTTCTCAGATGTGATCTGCAGCTCGGTATAGCGAAGGCCCGCCGCGGGTACTGGGGAGGGAGAACTTAACGGCCGGTCCAGCAGGGGGTTGGCATTCAGTGATCGAAAGCGAGAGTCCTGGAGTGACGACGGGCACCGAAATTGGCCAGCTCGGCTTCGTCCACTCCGCACTCATCTACCAATCCCAGCAGGAGTACCTGGATTTCGTCACCCGCTTCGTCAGCGACGGGTTGGCGATGGACGAGGCGGTACTGGTTGCGGTGCCGTCCGACAAGTTGGTCTTGCTGCACGACGCGCTCGGCCCGGGCGAGCTGCCGGGCGATCTCCAACTGCTCGACATCACCGAGGCGGGGCGCAACCCGAGCCGATTCATGGCCATGGAGGGGTCTTTCGTCGATGACCACCCCGACCGGCGGGTGCGCATCGTCAGTCAACTCGCCTGGCCCGGCCGCACCGAGGAAGAGTTGGTCGCCTGCGTGGAGCACGAGGCGCTGGTCAACGGGGCCATGGACGGCTACCAGGTGACCGGGCTGTGCCTCTACGACGGAAGCCGGCTCGACGACGATGTGCTCGCGGACGTGCGGGCGACACACCCTCTGCTGTGGCGGGGCGGCGCCCTGCAGCGCAGCACCGACTACGCGCCCGATGCCGCCTTGCAGCGCTGCAACCGGCCGCTGCCCGCCAAGCCGGGGGCCGTCACCTACACGGTGAGCAAGTCGGCGGACCTCAGTCCCGCACGGTCCTTCGCCGTCAACTACGCCGGATGGATTGGCTTGTCGCAGGACGGAATCGAAGATCTGCAACTGGTCGCCACCGAGCTGGCCAGCAACAGCTTGATGTACACCGATGGAGCCTGTCAGCTCGCCTTCTGGCGAGACGACGGATACCTGGTCTGCGAGGCGCGCGACACCGGGTGCTTCGAGGATCCGCTCGTAGGCCGGCTGGACCCGGGGCCGTGCGGGCCCGCCAGCCGGGGACTTTATCTGGTCAACGCCATCTCGGACCTGGTGCGCACGCATACGACGCCCAGCGGTACGACCATTCAGGCGTATCTGCGGTTCGAGCCGTCGGCCGGGCCGACCGGATGACGCAAGCGGCCCCCGGGAATCGCTTCCCGAGGGCCGCCTGAAAATCAGTTAGAGGCCGCCGACAATTCCGCCGACCGTACCCAAAATACCGCCACTACCGCCGCCGACCGTGCCGCCGAGCAGTCCACCGCTGCCGGCCGCTGAGGAAGCACATCCAGTCGGGAGTAATAACACCGCGGCCAACCCGACGGCCACGGTGGCTGATTTAAGAGATTTCCTGATGCTCTTTGCCTTCATGATGAGCCTTCTTTCATCATTCCTTCGAGGGGTTGTTGCACAGCCGTTGAACGACTGTTGCCCTCGCCTCATACCCCCTGTTGCACACACGTAAACCAAAATTTCTTAAGAATTTCGCGACGGGTCGCCGCGTTATGACCCGAGGCGGAACTTGCACGTCAGGGCCGTGTAGGGCTAAAGTCTGCGCTCGTGCGTCTTCTCGATCGAGCCGTAGTAGCTAGCGCCCGCAGCGGGGTCTGACCCAGACCGACCCCCCGCTGTGGGTCGGAAGCTACTGCCGTCGGTCACTCCTTTCGACCGAAGAAGACCGGCACCATGACCATTCCCGAGCGGCTCGCTCAATCCAGTACTCCGGCCCCCGCCACGGCGGTGTTCGCCCGGGAGTTCGGCGCCCCGCTGCCCCGCGGCCTGCGGGAGCAGGCGGGCGCGATGTCCTGGGATGATTTCGTCGCGACCTACGCCCACGCGGGCGGGCCCGTCCGGCTGGGCAGCTGGGCCTGCACCGACACCGAGAGGCGGCCGGGGCCGCAGGCCCGCAACTTCCAGGCCGTGATCGCCGTCGGTGACCGCATCAGCACCTCGACCGCCGGCGGCAGCGGCCCGATCGCGGCGTTGAGCGCGATGCTGCACGATCACGGAATCCCGGTGGAGATCGTCAAGTTTCATCAGCTGGGCTCCGGCGGCCGCACGGTCACGTTCGTCTGCGGGAGCAACGGGGCCCGCGCCGAATGGGCGATGGGCTGGTCGGACGATTCGACGCAGTCGGCGCTGCGTGCGGTGGTCGCCTGCGCCAACCGCCTGCTCGCCTGAGGCCTACAGGGGGCGCAGCACGATCGGCATGCCGTCCATCGGGATGGGGATGGTGCGGTAGTCCCACTTCGACTCGTAGCCCGGCCGGGGCAGCTCGAGCCGGTAGCGACGCAGCAGCCGATGCATGATCGTCTTGACCTCCAACTGGCCGAAAACCATGCCGATGCACTTGTGCGCGCCGCCGCCGAACGGAGTCCACGCGTACCGGTGCCGCTTGTGTTCGTTGCGCGGCTCGGTGAACCGTTCCGGGTCGAACTTCAACGGGTCGGTCCAGATCTCGGGCAGCAGGTGGTTCACCCCCGGAAACGCGGTGACGTTGGTGCCCTTCGGTAGGTAGTGGCCCAGCAGTTCGGTGTCGCGCACCGTCCGGCGCATGGCCCACTGCACCGGGGTCACCAGCCGGATCGACTCGTTCATCACCAGATCCAGCGATTCCAGCTTCTCCAGCGATTCGATGTCGAGCGGTCCATCCCCGAGGCGGTCGGACTCGTCGCGGCAGCGCTGCTGCCACTGCGGATTCGCGGCGAGCTGGTAAGCCATGTTCGTCGCGGTGGTGGTGGACGTGTCGTGCGCCGCCATCATCAAGAAGATCATGTGGTTGACGATGTCCTCGTCGGAGAAGCGGTTGCCGTCTTCGTCCTCGGTCTGGCACAACACGGTCAGCAGGTCGCTGCCGTCCTTGCCGCGGCGCTCCTTGACTCGTTCGTCGAAGTAGTTCTCCAGCAGTTGTCGGGCCCGGACTCCGCGCCACCACGTGAACGGCGGCACCGGGTTGCGAATGATCGCATTGCCGGCCCGGACGGTCATGGTGAACGCCCTGTTCACCTTGGTCACCAGCTCACGATCGGTGCCGGGCTCGTGGCCCATGAACACCATCGACGCGATGTCGAGGGTCAGCTCCTTCATCGCCGGGTAGAGCAGGAAGCGCGGGTCGTCGATCACCCAGTCGTCGGCGATGACCTGCGACACCACCCTGTCCATGTGCTCGACGTAACCGGCGAGCCGGGAGCGGATGAACGCCTCCTGCATGATTCGCCGGTGGAACAGGTGCTCTTCGAAGTCAAGCAGCATCAGGCCGCGCTTGAAGAAGGCGCCGATCACCGGGGTCCAGCCCTGCTGGGAGTAGTCCTTATTGCGGTTCGAGTAGAGCTCCTGGGCGGCGTCGGGGCCCAGCGCCGCGACGAACGGCAGGAGGGGAGAGTCGCCGAAGACGAGCGGCCCTTTGGTCTGGTACAGGAACATCAGGTAATCCGGGCCGCCGCGCAGCATCTCGATGAGGTGCCCGATCACCGGCAGCCCCGCGTCACCCACCACCGGTTTGAGCCCGCTGCCCGGCGGCGGCTGGGCCAACACGTGTTCGGGGAACTGGACGGTGCGCAGCTTGCGCTCCGCGACGCCCATGCCGGGAAAGTTGTTGACCGATGGGGTGAACCGGCGCCGCGCCTGGTCCAACAGGTATTGCGGGGTGCTGATGGTGGCGGTCATAGACGCTCCTTTGCGCGTTCCCTCCGAGGTGACAGCCGTCACTGTCTAATAACCTTCGGAAAAAACTTGACGGCTGTCAAGTTTGCTTTTTTCCCGGCGTGGTGCAAGGTCGGGGAATGAGCAGCCACCCCGCCACCCCGGAACCGGGCGGGCAACGGCGCGGCGACAAGCAGCGCCAGGCGATCCTGCAGGCGGTGCGGGAACTGCTGCAGGAGAAGCCATTCGCTGAGCTGTCGGTCAGCAGCATCAGTGTGCGGGCGGGGGTGGCGCGGTCCGGCTTCTACTTCTATTTCGATTCCAAGTACGCCGTTCTCGCCCAGTTGATGGCCGAGGCCGCCGAGGAACTCGAAGAACTCACCCAGGATTTCGCGCCGCGGGAGCCGGGGGAGTCCCCCGAGCAGTTCGCCAAACGCATGGTCGGCAGCGCGGCGGCCGTCTACGCGCACAACGACCCGGTGATGACCGCCTGCAACGAGGCGCGCAACACCGACGTCGAGATCCGCAACCTGATGGATCGGCAGTTCGACGCGGTGCTGGGCCAGATCGTCGCGATCGTGGAGGCCGAGATGAAGGCGGGGACCGCCCACCCGATCAGCGACGACCTGCCCACCCTGATCCGCACCCTGGCCGGTACCACCGCGCTGATGCTGACCGGCGATCCGATCCTGGCCGGCCGCGACAGCGATCTCGACCGCCGCGTGCACGTGCTCGAGCGGTTGTGGCTGCACGCGCTCTGGGGCGGGCGTCCGTAGGGCGCTACCGCCGGTATCGTCACCGCAATGGGGCAGCAGGGGTACTTCGCAGGCAAACGGTGTCTGGTCACCGGCGCGGCCAGCGGCATCGGCCGTGCCACCGCGTTGCGGCTGGCCGCCGACGGCGCCGAGCTCTATCTGACCGACCGGGACCGCGACGGGCTCGAGCAGACCGTGGCCGACGCGCGCGCCCTGGGCGCGGAAGTGCCCGCGCACCGGGCCCTCGACATCGCGGACTACGACGCGGTGGCGTCGTTCGCCGCCGACATCCATCGCGACCACCCGAGCATGGACGTCGTGCTCAACATCGCCGGAGTCTCCGCCTGGGGCACCGTCGACCGGCTGAGCCACGATCAGTGGAGCAAGATGATCGCGATCAACCTGATGGGTCCGATCCACGTCATCGAGACGTTCGTCCCGCCGATGGTGGCGGCCCGCAACGGCGGGCACCTGGTCAACGTGTCGTCGGCGGCCGGTTTGGTTGCGCTGCCGTGGCATGCCGCTTACAGCGCAAGCAAATACGGACTGCGCGGGCTGTCGGAGGTGCTGCGCTTCGACCTGGCCCGGCACCGCATCGGCGTGTCGGTCGTGGTGCCGGGCGCGGTCAACACCCCGCTGGTCCAAACCGTCGAGATCGCCGGCGTGGACCGCGAAGACCCCAAGGTCGCGCGCTGGGTGAACCGCTTCAGCGGCCACGCCGTCTCGCCGGAGAAGGCGGCCGCGAAGATCTTGGCGGGCGTCGCCAAAAACCGCTACCTGATATATACGTCGCCGGACATCCGGGCGCTGTACGCGTTCAAACGACTGGCCTGGTGGCCCTACAGCGTGGCCATGCGTCAGGTCAATGTGGTGTTCACCCGCGCGCTGCGGCCCGCACCCGCGCCGCTAGTCTCCCATGGCCAGTTCGAGGCGCACCCCGAGCAGCCGAACCGGGCGGTCGAGCTCGAATAGGTCCAGCACGCGCAGCGCCGCCGCCACGACGGTGTCGCGACCGGTGGTCGGTGCTTCCAGCTTGCGGATCTTGGTGCGGGTGTGGAACGTCGCGGTTCGCACGGTGACCGCGACGCGGGTCACGATGCGGCCGGAGGCGAGGACGTCCACCAACGCCTGTTCGGCCAATTGCGTTACGGCAGAATCCATTTCGGAGCGGTCGGTGAGGTCGCGCGGGAAGGTGACGACGTGGCTGCGCGAGCGCGGGACCCACGGCTCGGCGCTGACTTGCGCGTCACCGCCACCCTTGGCCAGCAGGAGCAGCCACAGTCCGGTGCGTGGGCCGAACGCGGACGTCAACAACTCGGCATCGCTGTGTGCGAGCTCCCAGACCGTCGTTATCCCCAGCGCCGCAAGCTTTTTCGTCGTCTTCGGGCCCACGCCCCACAAGGCGTCGACCGGACGGTCCGCCATCACGGTCATCCAGTTCGCGTCGGTGAGCGTGAAGATGCCCGCCGGTTTGGCGAAGCCGGTCGCGACCTTGGCGCGCTGCTTGTTGTCGCTGATCCCCACCGAACACGACAGCCCGGTTTCCGACGCGATGACGGTCCGGATCTCTTCGGCGACCCCGATCGGGTCGGCCCCCGCCACCCCGACGTACGCCTCGTCCCAACCCCACACCTCGACCGGGTGCCCCAGGTCGCGCAGCAACGCCATCACCTGTTCGGAGGCCGCGTCGTAGGCGGCGGCATCCGACGGCAGGAACGTCGCCTCGGGGCAGCGGCGCGCGGCCGTCCGCAACGGCATGCCGGCGCGGACGCCGAATTCCCGGGCCTCATAGGAGGCGCAGGTGACCACCTTGCGCGGTTCGGTCGGGTCGCCGCTGCCGCCGACGATGACCGGCAGCCCGATCAGCTCGGGATGGCGGCGCAACTCGACCGACGCCAGAAACTGATCGAGGTCGACGTGCAGGACCCAGAGCGGTGCCGGCGGCGCGGTCATTCCGCTATCGCCCACAAAGCTTGCGCGCCACGCTTTCCCATGCGTCGCCCAACGTCTGCAGGGTGTGGCCGCGCTCGTTGAGCTGGTGCTCGACATAGTTCACGTGGAGGAGGGCCAGCAGGGCATCGGTCTGAGCGTCGAGGTCGCCGGTGGAGTGTGCCGCCTCGAGCAACACCCGGATGTGGGTGTGGTGCACGAGGACGGGCGCGCTGTAGCGAGTTTGCGGATCGCGGTGGGCCTCCGACAGCAGTTCGCGATGGGCGTGCGCGAATCCGATGCGCTCCCGGCCGAACGCCACCAGTCGGTCGATCGGTGGGGCGTCGGGTCCCAGGGGAGGCGGGCCGAACAGGAAGGCCTGCTGGCTGGCTCGCTCGTCCTCGTCGAGCAGCACCATCATCAGGCCGGCGCGGCTGCCGAACCGGCGAAACAACGTGCCCTTGCCGACGCCGGCGGCGGCCGCGACGTCGTCCATGGTGACCGCGTCCGCGCCGCGTTCGGCGATCAGCCTGCGGGCCGCGTCCAACAGGAGGGCGCGGTTGCGTGCCGCGTCGCCCCGCTCCGGCTGGGCTGCCTGGAGTTGGTAGACGGGCAGTTCGCCCAACCGCTCGACACTGCTCATCCCTGTACTTTAACGCGGCGGGAATAGAACCGGACTGTAGTCCGGTTGTGTGTGCGAGGATGGAGACCAACGAATGAAGGGATACAGAACGGTGGCAGACAACATCAAGGTCTTGGCGTTAGTGGGGAGCCTGCGCACGGCGTCGATCAATCGTCAGATCGCCGAACTCGCGGCCGACATCGCCCCCGAAGGCGTCAGCGTGACGGTGTTCGAAGGGCTGGCGGAGCTGCCGTTCTACAACGAGGAGATCGACGACGCGATGAACACTGACGCGCCGCCGCTGGCCCCGGTGGCCGCGCTGCGCACCGCGGCGGCCGACGCCGACGCCGCCCTGGTGGTCACGCCGGAATACAACGGCAGCATCCCGGCCGTCATCAAGAACGCGATCGACTGGCTGTCCCGCCCGTTCGGCAACGGCGCGCTGAAGGGCAAGCCGCTGGCGGTCATCGGGGGGTCCTTCGGCCAGTACGGCGGCGTATGGGCCCACGACGAAACCCGTAAGTCGTTCGGCATCGCCGGCGCCCGCGTGGTCGAGTCGATCAAGCTCTCGGTGCCGTTCAAAACGCTCGAGGGCAAGGCCCCCGCGGAGCACGGCGAGCTCTCGGACCACGTGCGCGATGCCCTAGGGAAGCTGGCCGCCGAAGTCGCCTGATTGGCAGAAGTCAACAAGCCGATCGCCGGGCGACCAGCAGGGTTGCCGCAATCGGATAGCCGAAGCCGCCAGCCCTCGCTGGCGGCTTTGCTAGTGGTCGCCCGGACGGCCTGGCCCGGGGCGGCATCGGTGCGCGTTGACGGGGCTTGTCGGTGGTCGGTGATACAACGATTCGCATGCGCGGCTTCGAGGAAGATTGTGACCTGCGACACGCCGGGCGTGTCCGCCGCGGAAGCCTTACGACCAGCGAATTTCAGAATTGTTATTCCGAACATGTTGTATCTCGACATCTTGTCAGCCACTAGGTGTAGTGTTTCGAGCACCGGCAGATCCCAGGTTCACCAGGCCGACCGGGCCCTGGTTCACCACCCGAAATCGGCACACAGGTCATTCGACCCCGACGGCCGCAGGACGGGAACGTGGGGGCTTGACGGGCCGCTGAAACACAGCAAAGACAGCGTTTGTTGCAGTACCCGAGTAGTTGCCAGTCCGTTACAAGTCCCACCTTCCGCAAAGGAGCGGCTTCCATGAGCATCACCGTGTACACCAAGCCGGCATGCGTGCAGTGCAGCGCCACGTTCAAGGCCCTGGACAAGCAGGGCGTCGGCTACGAGAAGGTCGACATCACGCTCGACAACGAGGCGCGTGACTACGTGATGGCATTGGGTTATCTGCAGGCCCCCGTGGTGGTGGCGGGCAACGACCACTGGTCGGGCTTCCGGCCGGACCGCATCAAGGCGCTCGCGGAATCGGCTCTCAGCGCTTAGCCGGACGTTAGGTAAGAAGGAGGTTGCGGTGCACTCGCGCAACCCAGGCTGGATGAGTGGCGACCCGCTTCGCCCGGGTGCGCCGCGCTTGCGATCGCCACTGGTCTATTTCTCCTCGGTGTCGGAGAACACCCATCGCTTCGTGGAGAAGCTGGGTGTTCCCGCCACACGGATACCGCTGCATGGGCGCATCGAGGTCGACGAGCCGTACGTGCTGATCCTGCCCACCTACGGCGGCGGCCGGGCCACCCCGGACCTCAATGCCGGTGGCTATGTCCCCAAGCAGGTCATCGCATTCCTGAACAACGAGCAGAACCGGTCGTTGATCCGCGGTGTCATCGCCGCGGGCAACAACAACTTCGGTGCCGAATTCGCCTATGCGGGCAACGTGATCTCCCGCAAATGCGGCGTTCCGTACCTCTACCGCTTCGAACTGATGGGAACCCCGGACGACGTGGAAGCCGTCCGCGCGGGCTTGGAAGAATTCTGGAAGGAACAGACGTGCCACCAACCGTCACTGCAGAGCCTGTAACGTCCGGCGCGCACGCGTTGCCCGGTGAGACGGACTACCACGCGCTGAACGCGATGCTGAATCTGTACGACGCGGACGGCAAGATTCAGTTCGACAAGGACGTGTTGGCCGCGCGCGAGTACTTCTTGCAGCACGTCAACCAGAACACCGTCTTCTTCCACAATCAGGACGAGAAGATCGACTACCTGATCCGCGAGAACTATTACGAGCGTGAGGTTCTCGACCAGTACTCGCGCAACTTCGTCAAGTCGCTGCTGGACCGCGCCTACGCCAAGAAGTTCCGCTTCCCGACGTTCCTGGGCGCGTTCAAGTACTACACCTCCTACACGCTGAAGACGTTCGACGGGAAGCGCTACCTGGAGCGCTTCGAGGACCGCGTCGTCATGGTCTCGCTCACCCTTGCGGCCGGTGACACGGCCCTGGCCGAGAAGCTGGTGGACGAGATCATCGACGGCCGGTTTCAGCCGGCCACCCCGACGTTTTTGAACTCGGGCAAGAAGCAGCGCGGCGAGCCGGTGAGCTGCTTTCTGCTGCGCATCGAGGACAACATGGAGTCGATCGGGCGATCGATCAACTCCGCGCTGCAGCTGTCCAAGCGTGGCGGCGGGGTTGCGTTGCTGCTGACCAACATTCGCGAGCACGGCGCGCCGATCAAGAACATCGAGAACCAGTCCTCGGGCGTCATCCCGATCATGAAGTTGCTCGAGGACTCGTTCTCCTACGCCAATCAGCTGGGTGCGCGCCAGGGCGCCGGCGCGGTGTACCTGCATGCGCATCACCCCGACGTCTACCGTTTCCTGGACACCAAGCGGGAGAACGCCGACGAGAAGATCCGGATCAAGACGCTCAGCCTCGGCGTGGTGATCCCCGACATCACCTTCGAGCTGGCCAAGAAGAACGAGGACATGTACCTGTTCTCGCCGTACGACGTCGAGCGGGTCTACGGCGTGCCGTTTGCCGACATCTCGGTGACCGAGAAGTACTACGAGATGGTCGACGACGCGCGCATCCGCAAGACGAAGATCAAGGCGCGGGAATTCTTCCAGACGCTGGCCGAGCTGCAGTTCGAGTCCGGTTACCCCTACATCATGTTCGAGGACACGGTGAACCGGGCCAACCCGATCGAGGGCAAGATCACCCACTCGAACCTGTGCTCGGAGATCCTGCAGGTGTCCACGCCGTCTGAGTTCAACGACGATCTGTCGTATTCCAAGGTGGGCAAAGACATTTCGTGCAACCTCGGCTCGCTGAACATCGCCAAGGCGATGGATTCGCCGGACTTCGCGCAGACGATCGAGGTGGCGATCCGAGCGCTGACCGCGGTGAGCGACCAGACGCACATCACGTCGGTGCCGTCGATCGAGCAGGGCAACAACGAGTCTCACGCGATCGGGCTGGGGCAGATGAACCTGCACGGCTACCTCGCCCGGGAGCGGATCTTCTACGGCTCCGAGGAAGGCATCGACTTCACCAACATCTACTTCTACACGGTGCTCTACCACGCGCTGCGGGCGTCGAACCGCATCGCCATCGAACGGGGCACGGCGTTCGGCGGTTTCGAGCGGTCGAAGTACGCCTCGGGCGAGTTCTTCGACAAGTACACCGAGCAGGTGTGGGAGCCGCAGACCGACAAGGTGCGTCAGCTGTTCGCCGACGCGGACATTCGCATCCCCACCCAGGACGACTGGAAGCGGCTGAAGGAGTCGGTGCAGGCGCACGGCATCTACAACCAGAACCTGCAGGCCGTCCCGCCGACAGGGTCGATCTCCTACATCAACCACTCGACCAGCTCGATCCACCCGATCGCCAGCAAGGTGGAGATCCGCAAGGAAGGCAAGATCGGCCGCGTCTATTACCCGGCGCCCTACATGACCAACGACAACCTGGAGTACTTCCAGGACGCCTACGAGATCGGCTACGAGAAGGTCATCGACACCTACGCCGCCGCCACCCAGCACGTCGACCAGGGGCTGAGCCTGACGCTGTTCTTCAAGGACACCGCCACCACCCGCGACGTGAACAAGGCGCAGATCTACGCCTGGCGCAAGGGAATCAAGACGCTCTACTACATCCGGCTGCGGCAGATGGCCTTGGAGGGAACCGAGGTCGAGGGCTGCGTGTCCTGCATGCTCTGACCGCCGGGTCGGGGCTCCGGCCGCCTGGTCTGCCCAGGTCAGGGGCTCGACGGCCGGCCCGGGGGGTATGGTGCATGACGTGGTGAGAATGCCTCGACCCTCCCGACCACCCCACCCCAGCGTCAAGCCGCCCGGGGCGAAGGTCGACGCGCGCAGCGAGCGTTGGCGCGAACACCGCAAGAAGGTGCGCGGCGAGATCGTGGATGCGGCCTTTCGCGCCATCGACCGCCTGGGCCCCGAGCTGAGCGTGCGGGAGATCGCCGAGGAGGCCGGCACGGCCAAGCCGAAGATCTACCGTCATTTCCACGACAAGTCCGACCTGTTCCAGGCCATCGGGGAACGGCTGCGCGACATGCTCTGGGCGGCGATCTTCCCGGCCATCGACCTGAAAACCGACTCGGCGCGTGAGGTGATCCGGCGCGCGGTCGACGAGTACGTCAACCTCGTCGATCTGCACCCCAACGTGCTGCGGGTCTTCATCCAGGGCCGCTCGGCCGCCAGCCCGCAGACCCTCAACGAGGGCCGCGGCATCACGCTGGCGATGGCGGATCTCTTCGACAACGAGCTGCGCGAAATGGAACTCGACCATGCGGCGTTCGAGCTGGCCGCGCACGCGGCCTTCGGCTCGGCCGCCTCGGCCACCGAATGGTGGCTGGGCCCCGACCCGCAAAGCGCGCGGCGCATGCCGCGCGACCAGTTCGTCGCGCACCTGACGACGATCATGGTCGGGGTCATCGTCGGCACCGCGGAGGTGCTCGGCATCGCGATGAACCCGGATCAGCCGGTGCACAGCGTGGTGCCCAGCAACCCCGCGGCCAGCTGAGGTCCTAAGCACGTTGACATCGCCGCAGCGATCGTCGACACTCGTGCCATTCGATACCCTGGGTACCGGGTATTTCTAGCAGGGAGATCGATCCACCGTGACCGACGTTGTGACACACGCCGAACCGACATCCGCACACCAGCCCGTGCACACCCGCGCCATCATCATCGGGACCGGGTTCTCCGGCCTGGGAATGGCGATCCGGCTGCAGCAGCAGGGTGTGGACTTCGTCATTCTGGAAAAGTTCGGCGACGTCGGCGGCACCTGGCGCGACAACAGCTACCCCGGGTGCGCCTGCGACATCCCCTCGCACCTGTACTCGTTCTCGTTCGAGCCCAAGCCCGACTGGCGCAACCCGTTCTCCTACCAGCCCGAGATCTGGGACTACCTCAAGGGCGTCACCGAGAAATACGGCCTGCGCCGCTACATCGAGTTCAATTCGCTTGTCGATCGGGCGCACTGGGACGACGACGAGCAACGCTGGCACGTCTTCACCGAGGACGGCCGCGAATTCGTCGGGCAGTTCCTGATCTCGGGCGCGGGCGCGCTGCACATCCCGTCCCTGCCCGACATCGAGGGGCGCGACGAATTCCGCGGTCCCGCTTTCCATTCCGCGGAGTGGGATCACAGCGTCGACCTGACCGGTAAGCGGGTGGCGATGATCGGCACCGGCGCCAGCGCGATCCAGATCGTGCCGGAGATCGTCGGGCAGGTCGCCGAACTTCAGCTCTACCAACGCACCCCGCCGTGGGTGGTGCCGCGCTCCAACCCCGAGATTCCGGTGGCGCTGCGCCGGGCCATGGCGAACGTCCCCGGCCTGCGGGCAATGACGCGTCTCGCGATCTACTGGGGCCAGGAGGCGCTGGCGATCGGCATGACCAAGCGTCCCAACGCGCTGAAATTCATCGAGGCCTACGTCAAATACAACATCCGCCGGTCGGTCAAGGACCGCGAACTGCGCCGCAAACTGACCCCGCACTATCGCATCGGTTGTAAGCGAATCCTGAACTCCTCCACGTACTATCGCGCGGTCGCCGACCCGAAGACCGAGCTCATCACCGACCACATCGCGCGGATCACGCCCACCGGGATCGTCACCGCCGACGGCACGGAGCGCGACGTCGACGTGATCGTCTACGGCACCGGGTTCCACGTCACCGACTCCTACACCTACGTGCAGATCAAGGGCCACAACGGTGAGGACCTGGTGGACCGCTGGAACCGGGAGGGCATCGCCGCCCACCGCGGCATCACCGTCGCCGACATGCCCAACCTATTCTTCCTGCTGGGACCGAACACCGGCCTGGGGCACAACTCGGTGGTGTTCATGATCGAGTCCCAGATCCGCTACGTCGCCAGCGCGATCAAGACCTGCGACAAGCTGGGCGTGCAGGCACTCGCGCCCACGCGCGCCGCCCAGGACGCCTTCAACGACGAGTTGCAGCGCCGGCTGGGACCGTCGGTGTGGAACAGCGGTGGCTGCGCCAGCTGGTACCTCGACGAGCACGGCAAGAACACAGTGCTGTGGGGCGGCTACACCTGGGAGTACTGGCGGGAGACGCGCTCGGTCAAGCCCGAGGAGTACGAGTTCTTCGGCAACGGGTCGGGCGCCAAGCGCGTCGCGGCGGCCGCACAGGGCTGAGCCGCGGTGGTCGCGCGACGACTGCCGGGGAGCGCGTCCAGGGCCTACACTCAGTGAGGAATGTGCGCTTATCAGATCGTTGTGGTCGGCACCGATGGCTCGGAGTCGTCGCTCCGTGCGGTGGAGCGCGCCGCCGCGACGGCCGCGGATCACGGCGCGACATTGATCGTCGCGACGGCGCATCTCCCGGTTCCCGAGGAACGCGGCCGCTACGCCATCCCGCCGGGGAGTGACCACGGTCAGGACTACCGGACGCTGGGACACGCCCCGTTCTACGCGATTTTGCAGAACGCCAGGGAGCGGGCGCACCAGGCCGGGGCCAAGAACGTGGAGGAGAGGGCCATCGTCGGTCCCCCCATCAACGCGCTGGTGCAGCTCGCCGAGGAGGTCGATGCCGACCTGCTGGTTGTCGGCAACGTCGGCCTCAGCAGCGTCGCGGGGCGGCTACTGGGATCGGTCCCGTCAGAAGTCTCCCGCAGGGCCAAGACCGACGTCCTGATCGTCCACACCTCCGGCTGATCGGCGAACCCGTCCGACCGGCTAGGCGCCGGCCGAGGTGGTTGCGGCGCTGCGCCGTTCGCTTGACTCCGACCCCTTCGCGAATGAGCGAAGGCTAAGGCGCACGATGCGATCCAGCACCCGGTCGGACACGACACGGCTGACCCGCGTGAGGATCGCGGCGTCGCGCCCGATGGTGTAGCGGGTCCGGGGGCGAGACGCGGTCGCCGCCTTCACGATCACCTCGGCGGCGTGTTCGGCCGGGACGCCGTCCTCGCCGAACGATCGGGCTTGGGCGGTGACGGCCGCTGCGAGCGCGTCGTAGCGTGCGAGCTGGGCAGGGGACATGTCGGCCATCAGGGCCTCCGCGGTGGCGATTCCCCGCTCGGCCATTTCGGTCTTGACCGCGCCGGGTTCGACGACGACGACCTTGACCCCGAGACCTCCGACCTCGCGGCGCAGGGCGTCGCTGACCGCCTCGAGCGCGAACTTCGAACCGGCGTATGCGCCGTACGTCGGCAAGACGACCTTCCCGCCGACGGAACTTATGTTCACGACGGTGCCCTTGCCGTCCAACAGGGCCGGCAGCAGCGCCTGAGTCATCGCGATGTGTCCGAACAGGTTGACCTCGAACTGCTTGCGCCACTGCGCAATCGGCAGCGTCTCGACCGGCGCGTTGATCGCGATCCCGGCGTTGTTGACCAGCGCGCGAAGGGGGCGGCGCAGTGGATCATTCGCGACACGATCGGCCATCGCGACGACGTCCGACTCGACGGTGATGTCCAAGATGTGCGGTTCGATGCGCTCGGCCCGCAGCGCGTCCGCGTCGACGTCGCGACGCACACCGGCGAGCACATGAAAACCATTGCGGGCCAACAATCTCGCGGTAGCGGCACCCATGCCGGTGGATGCGCCGGTCACGACGATCAGCTGATTGCGGTCGGTGGAATGCGGGGAAGTCATCACGGTCTCCATTCGGCATCCGAGCCTTTGAGTTGACACTGTCAACTGAACCTAACTGGTTGAGTTGACAGTGTCAACTGAAGTCTCCGCTTATGCTCGGCGGATGGCGACACGAGCGGAGACGGCTGCGGCAACGCGCCGCTCGCTGCTCGAGGCGGCCGGCGCGCTTCTCGACCTCGGCGGCGTCGAGGCCGTCACGTTGCGCGAGGTAGGCGCCCGGGCCGGGGTTTCCCGCTCGGCGGCGTATCGCCACTTCGCCGACAAGGAATCGCTGCTTGCGGTCCTGGCCACTGACGCCCTGAGCGAATTGGGTGACTTGCTACAGGCATTGGTCGATAGCGACGATCCGCCCGAGGAGTCCCTGCGCTCGGGTCTGCTCGCGCTGATCGAGTTGGGCCGCGCGCGACCGCATCTGTACCGGCTGATGTTCACCCCGCCGCCGGGAGATCCGACGGAGGCGATGCGGGTGGCCGAACGCGCGCAGGATCTGTTTCTCGACATCATTGGCCGGATCACGGGTCCTGAGCACGCCCGGCGTTATGGGGCGTTGCTCTTGACCAGTGCCCACGGGATCACGGGATTGGATTTGAGCGGTCACATGGACTTGGACAAGTGGCACACCAACGCCGAAGAGCTTGTGGACACACTCATCTCGGTGCTGCCGAAAGCCGAGTAGCTCAGCGGCGCAGCAGGCTGGCGAAAGCTTGCGCGGCGGCGTCGACGCCGGCGTCGTCGTCGGTGGCGGCGAGATCGAGCAGCAGGCCGCGGATCACGGCGAGCCCGAGCCGGGCCAGCGCGGGGTCCGAATCGCCGTCCAGCGCCCCGATTTCCGTGAGCCACCCGTCGACCGCGCCGGGAACCATTCGGTCGAATGGTCTTTCGCCCTGGGCGGCGCGGGCATAGCACTCGAAGAAGAGGCGTTCGGCTTGGCGAAGCTCGGGTCGGCGGACGTCGGCCCACATGGCGGCGAAGCCCTCGGCCGGTGTCCGGGGTAGGTCGGCCAGGGCGCCCATCTGGCGGCGCTCCACTTCCTCGACGACAGCCAACAGCATGTCCTCGCGAGACCCGAAGTGGTGCAGCAGCATTCGATGGCTGGTGCCCACCGCGGCGGCTACGTCCCGCAACGATCGGTCGCCCACGCCGCCCGCCGCGAACTCGGTGACGAGTGCGTCGAGCAGCTGCCGGCGCCGTTCGGAATCTTCAGTGCGCGCCATCGGCGCGGCTGAGTTGCTCAGACCGGGCCTTGAGTCCTTGCGCCTCCAATTTGAGGAATCGCTTGGTCTTGGTGGTCATCAGCCGTCCGACCAGTGCGCCGAGCACACCGCGCTGATCCAGTTGCTGACGTACCAGGGTGCGGCCGCCGGGCAGCGCGGTGACGTCGTGCCGGGCGCTCACCAGCACACCGGGGGAGCGCTGGACCCACGTCCACGATGAGCCCGGGTGGATCTCGGTGACCTTCCAGATCAGCTTCGCCATGCCGGGCTGCTTGATCGCGAAGCGTCTGCCGACTGCGAGCGCGGGCCCGTCCCGGCCGACCAGCGACGTCACGGAGGCGGTCCATTCGGGCCAGCGCTGGACGTCGCTGAAGACATCCCACACCCGCTGCGGTGGCGCGTCGATCTCAATGCTGTCTTCGGTAAGCATGTACCAAATGGTACATCGAGACCGGCCGCTTGGGTAGCGTCTCCTCGCATGGCCCGGCAATCGCGCAATACTTGAGGAAGTGACATCGAACGCGGCGCCCGGGCACGACACGCAAAACACAACTTCTTGTGTTCCGCCCCGTTGTCGTACCCCAGGGGTAGTGTTTGGAGCCTGACGTCCCTCAGGCAAAACGGCGTGTGAAGTGGGGTTCTGGTGACCGAAAACATGAAGCTGATTGACCGCGTTTCGGCGATCAACTGGAACCGGCTGCAGGACGAGAAGGACGCCGAGGTCTGGGACCGGCTGACCGGAAACTTCTGGTTGCCGGAGAAGGTGCCGGTGTCCAACGACCTGCCGTCGTGGGCGACGCTGACGGCCGGCGAGAAGCAACTGACCATGCGGGTGTTCACCGGGTTGACGCTGCTGGACACCATCCAGGGCACGGTCGGGGCGGTCAGCCTCATCCCCGACGCGCTGACCCCGCACGAGGAGGCCGTCTACACCAACATCGCCTTCATGGAGTCGGTGCACGCCCGCAGCTACAGCAACATCTTTTCCACGCTGTGCTCGACCGCCGAGATCGATGACGCGTTCCGCTGGTCGGAGGAGAACCCCAACCTGCAGCGCAAGGCCGAGATCGTCATGCAGTACTACAAGGGCGACGAGCCGCTCAAGCGCAAGGTGGCCTCGACGCTGCTCGAAAGCTTCCTGTTCTACTCCGGCTTCTACCTGCCGATGTACTGGTCGAGCCGGGCCAAGCTGACCAACACCGCCGACATGATCCGGCTGATCATCCGCGACGAGGCCGTGCACGGCTACTACATCGGCTACAAGTACCAGCGTGGGCTGGCGCTGGTCGACGAGGCCAAGCGGGCCGAGCTCAAGGACTACACCTACGAGCTGCTGTTCGAGCTCTACGACAACGAGGTTGAGTACACCCAGGACCTCTACGACGAGGTGGGGCTGACCGAGGACGTCAAGAAGTTCCTGCGCTACAACGCCAACAAGGCGCTGATGAACCTGGGCTACGAGGCGCTGTTCCCGCGGGACGAGACCGACGTGAACCCGGCGATCCTGTCGGCGCTGTCGCCCAACGCCGACGAGAACCACGACTTCTTCTCCGGCTCGGGCTCGTCCTACGTGATCGGCAAGGCCGTCGTCACCGAGGACGAGGACTGGGACTTCTAAAAGATTGAGAATCGGGCCGGCCGCACCGTCGGGGGGGAGGGACTGGGGCCGGCCCGATCTACTGTTCAGACACCGGCTGGGCCGATTTTCTTCCCGCCACGTTCTTCGCGCTGCCCGCGGGTGGCGGCACCCACGCCTGCAGAACCTTGCGGCCGATCAGCTGGCAGCCATGGGTGTGCGCCAACTGCTTTGCGGCCCTGGTGAATTCCTGATTGCTCACCACGATGCTCCGCGCGCACCCATGGTGGCGGGCGCCGGAAACCACCTGCTGGACGGCCGCGACACCCACCGATTTGCCGTAGCGCTTGCACTGGACCGCCACCGAGTGGCCGTCCTGTTCGGCGATCAGGTCGACGCCGTAGTCCCCGACCGGCGGGGTCAAGGTCACCCGCCAGCCCGCCCGACGCAGGCGGGCGGCCACGTAGCCCTCGAACTCGACGCCGTCCATGGCGTCGATCGCCCGCAGGGTGGCGTCGGCGCGCCCGCCGCGCGGCCATCGGCGCTTGGTTGACCAGCCGACGAGCACCTCGAGCAGCACCATCAGGTAGAAGGCCTGGAACCCCATCCCGGGACTGTGCTCGACCACGCCGACGAACAGCCCGCAGGCGAGTGGAAGCACGACGAGTGCGGTGAGCACGACTCGATCGTAGGGAGGGCCGCCGACAAAACCTGGTCTTGAACCGCAGGCGCCGTGCCCGACGTGCAGATGTTCGGGCCATGAACGGCTTGTGAATAGTGGGGATCCCGGGACGGCTCGCTAGCGCCGGTGCTGCCCCTGCCCGACACTGTTCTGGTGACGAAACCCGCCTCCGCTGAGAAGGATCACCGCCACCACTTCTGCCGTTCAGTGATTCGCTGGCTGCAGGTCGGCTACCCGAACGGCGTTCCCGGCCCGGACCGCGTGCCACTGATGGCCCTGCTCCGCAGCACACCGCTCACCGAAGACCAGATTCGCGAGGTGGTGCGCCACATCACCGCCAAGGAAGGGTCACCGGAGACGATCGATCATCCGATCGATCGCGACGAGATCGCCGAATTCATCTCGGACATGACGCAGTTCGACGCCGGCAAGGAAAATGTCATCCGGGTGGCCGCCACGTTGGCCGCCGCCGGATGGCCGCTGGCCGGCATCGACGTCAGCGAGGTCGTTCCCGACGACGAGCACGCTGAGGCGGCCGAGGTCATCGCCCGTGACTGCGCACCCGGCACGCCGTCGGAGGTCGCGTCATAGCTTCGAGATGTCGATGACGAAGCGGTAGCGAACGTCGCTCGCCAGCACCCGCTCGTACGCCTCGTTGATGTAATCCGGCTCGATCAGCTCGATTTCGGGCGTCACATCGTGTTCGGCGCAGAAGTCCAGCATCTCCTGGGTTTCGGCGATCCCGCCGATGTTCGACCCGGAGAGGCTGCGGCGCGCCAACGCGAGTGCGAACGCCGGCACCTCCATGGGGTGTTCGGGGATGCCGAGTTCGACGAGGGTGCCGTCGACGCCGAGCAGCTTCAGATAGTCGGCCAGGTTCAGGTTGGCCGAGACGGTGTTGAGGATCAGGTCGAAGCTGCCGCGCAACTTACGGAACGTTTCGCGATCGGCGGTGGCGTAGTACTCGCTGGCGCCCAGGCGCAGCCCGTCCTCCATCTTCTTCAGCGACTGCGACAACACGGTCACGTGGGCGCCCATCGCGGCCCCCAGTTTGACGCCCATGTGTCCCAGCCCGCCCAGGCCGATGATCGCCAGCCGGGTGCCCTCGCCGGCCTTCCAGTGGCGCAGCGGCGAGAACAGCGTGATGCCGGCGCACAGCAGCGGCGCCGCCTTGTCCAGCGGCAGAGAGTCGGGGATGTGCAGGACGTAGTTTTCGTCGACGACGATCGCCTGGCTGTAGCCGCCCTGCGTGACGGTGCCGTCCCGGTCGATGGCGTTGTAGGTGCCGATCATGCCCCGTTCGCAGTACTGCTCGAGCCCGGCCCGGCAGCTGCGGCATTCGCGGCACGAGCCCACCATGCAGCCCACGCCGACGCGGTCGCCGACCTTGTGCTTGGTGACTTCGGGGCCGACGGCGGTCACTACGCCGGCGATCTCGTGGCCGACGACCAGCGGGTAGTGCGGCTCGCCCCACTCGCCCCTGACGGTGTGGATGTCCGAGTGGCAGATGCCGGCGAATTTGATGTCTATCGCCACGTCGTGCGGGCCGGGGTCGCGGCGGGTGATGGTGGTCTTGGTCAACGGTTCGGTTGCCGACGCGGCGGCGTAAGCCGAAACAGTGCTCATTGCTATCCCTCTTCGATTTCGATGCGTCCTGAAGAAGTTTAGCTAAGGTAATATTTTGCGGCCACTTGGCGGTGGCCCCTAGTTGATCGGGGCGTTCACCAGCCGCAGGTCGTCGACGATGCCGCGGGCGGCGATCAGGCCCTCGCCGGTCTGCCAGACCTCGTCGTTGACGACGTAGACGCGGTTGTCGTGATTGGCGGACAGCTTGCGCCATGGATTGCTGTCCAGCACGGTGGCGGCGCGCTGGGCGGCCGCCGGTGACGCACACGACACGTAGACGACGTCGGCGTCGGCGGCGGACAGGTCCGGGTTCTTGGCCAGGTCGTCATCGGTGGCGCCGATCTCGATGTACGGCTTGTCGGTGAACCGTTGGGCGGCCGGCCGGTCGACCCCGACCGCGCCGAGGACGCTGGCCGGGAAGTTGTTGGTGCCGTAGACGCGGATCTTGTCGGTGGTCAGCTGCACGACGGACGCCTGGAAATGGGAGGCGTCATGCCTGGCGCCGATGTCGCTCGCCCGCTGCGAAAAGCCGTTGAGCAGCGCGTCCACCGCGCCGCCGCGCGACGTCGCGCCGCCCACGCCACGCAGGTTGTCCTGCCACGCGGCGCCGGGCGCCGCGGTGAACACCGTGGGGGCGATCGCGGCGAGCTGCGGATACAACTTGGGCGTCAACCCCTGCGATCCCAGGATGAGGTCGGGGTGTTGTGCCGCGATCCCGGCGAGGTCCGGATTGCTGCGGGTCCCGACGCCGGGCACGCCGCGCACCGCGGCGCCCAGGTAGGCGGGCTGGCTCGGGGAGCCGTCCGGCAGGGCGGCGGCGACCACCCGCGACTGCAGGCCGAGCGCACACAGGGCGTCCAGCTGGTCGCCGGAGAGCACCACGATGCGCTGCGGCTCCGCCGGGACCTGCACCACGTCCGGTGTGACGCCGGCCGCGTTGTGGGCCTGTCGCGTCTTCGGCCCGGGATCCGCCGCGGCGGCGTCCCGCGCGCACGAATCGTCCGGCCGGCGGTCGTTGCCGAGCACCCCGGCGCCGGCGATCTGCGTGGTGGGGGTGACCAGGGCGGGGGTCGTCGCCGAGGTGGCGGGCTTGCCGGATCCGCAGCCGCCGCACGTGACGGCGACCGCCGTCGCCAGCGCGGCGACCGACGGCAGGAAAGCGGTTCTGGTCACGCCGAAAAGCACGCGTCAGACGCTAACATCCGCGGGCTCCGCGCCCGCCAGGCCGAAACGACACGCCGCACCGCCGAGCTGTTTACGACAGTTTGTAGGACCAGCCCTGACGTCGGCATGATCGACGGTTAAGATTCGTAACAGCTCTGTTTTTTGGGCCCCTGTCCTAACTGTTTGGAGAAGCTGTTGACAGCCGAAGCGCCCCCCTTGGGAGAACTCGAGGCCGTTCGCCCGTACCCGGACCGGACCGGTCCCAAAGGGAACCTCGTCTACAAACTGATCACGACCACCGATCACAAGATGATCGGCATCATGTACACGGTCACCTGCTTCGTCTTCTTCTTCATCGGCGGACTGATGGCCCTGTTGATGCGCACCGAGCTGGCCGCTCCGGGGCTGCAGTTCCTGTCCAATGAGCAGTACAACCAGCTGTTCACCATGCACGGCACGATCATGCTGCTGCTGTATGCGACGCCGGTCGTGTTCGGGTTCGCCAACCTGGTCCTGCCGCTGCAGATCGGCGCGCCCGACGTGGCGTTCCCGCGGCTGAACGCCTTCTCGTTCTGGCTCTTCCTCTTCGGCGGTCTGACCGCGTCGGCCGGCTTCATCGTCCCCGGTGGCGCGGCCGACTTCGGCTGGACGGCCTACACGCCGCTCTCCGACGCCGTCCACTCTCCGGGCGCCGGCGGCGACCTGTGGATCACCGGCCTGATCGTCGCCGGTCTGGGCACCATCCTGGGCGCGGTCAACATGATCACCACCGTGGTGTGCATGCGCGCGCCCGGTATGACGATGTTCCGGATGCCGATCTTCACCTGGAACATCATGGTGACGTCGATCCTGATCCTGATCGCGTTCCCGATCCTGACCGCCGCGCTGTTCGGGCTGGCCGCCGATCGACATCTGGGGGCCCACGTCTACGACGCGGCCAACGGCGGGGTCCTGCTGTGGCAGCACCTGTTCTGGTTCTTCGGCCATCCCGAGGTGTACATCATCGCGCTGCCGTTCTTCGGGATCATCACCGAGATCATCCCGGTGTTCTCGCGCAAGCCCGTCTTCGGCTACACCACGTTGGTTTACGCGACGCTCTCGATCGCGGCGCTGTCGGTCGCGGTGTGGGCGCACCACATGTTCGCCACCGGAGCCGTTCTGCTGCCGTTCTTTTCGTTCATGACGTATCTGATCGCGGTGCCGACCGGGATCAAGTTCTTCAACTGGATCGGCACGATGTGGAAGGGGCAGATCACCTTCGAGACCCCGATGCTGTTCTCGGTGGGCTTCCTGGTGACCTTCCTGCTGGGCGGCCTGACCGGCGTCATGCTGGCCAGCCCTCCGCTGGACTTCCACGTCACCGACACCTACTTCGTTGTCGCGCACTTCCACTACGTGCTGTTCGGCACGATCGTGTTCGCCACGTTCGCCGGCGTTTACTTCTGGTTCCCGAAGATGACCGGCCGACTGCTCGACGAGCGGCTGGGCAAGCTGCACTTCTGGTTGACGTTCATCGGCTTCCACACCACGTTCCTGGTGCAGCACTGGCTGGGTGACATGGGTATGCCGCGTCGCTACGCCGACTACCTGCCCTCGGACGGCTTCCAGCCGTACAACATCGTCTCGACGGTCGGTGCGTTCATCCTGGGCGCGTCGATGTTCCCGTTCGTCTGGAACGTCTTCAAGAGCTGGCGCTACGGCGAGGTCGTGACCGTCGACGACCCGTGGGGTTACGGCAACTCCCTGGAGTGGGCGACCAGCTGCCCGCCGCCTCGGCACAACTTCACCGAGTTGCCCCGAATCCGTTCGGAGCGCCCGGCTTTCGAGCTGCACTACCCGCACATGGTGGAGCGGCTGCGCGCCGAGGCGCACGTGGGACGCCACGCCACGGCGCTGGAATCCCCGAAGGGGTTCGGTCCGCGGACCGAAGCCGATCGCTCGACTCCTGACCAGTAGCGGCGGTAGCCGCAGGTGAATGCACCACCGAAGGTGTCGGTGCTGATCACCGTCACCGGAGTGGATCAACCGGGCGTCACGTCGGCCCTGTTTGAGGCGCTCTCCCGGCACGGCGTCGAGCTGCTCAACGTCGAACAGGTGGTGATTCGGCATCGCCTGACCCTGGGCGTGCTGGTGTGCTGTCCGGCCGACGTCGCCGACGGCCCCGACCTGCGCAGTGACGTCGAGTCGGCCATCCGCGGGGTGGGCCTTGACGTCAGCATCGAGCGCAGTGACGACGTGCCGATCATCCGGGACCCCTCGACCCACACCATCTTCGTGCTGGGCCGGCCCATCACCGCCGGCGCGTTCGGCGCGGTGGCCCGGGCGGTGGCCGGCCTGGGGGTGAACATCGACCTCATCCGCGGTGTCTCCGACTACCCGGTGACCGGCCTCGAGCTGCGGGTCTCGGTGCCGCCGGGATCCGACGCCGCGCTGCGGACGACGCTGAACCAGGTGTCGGCCGAGGAGCGGGTGGACGTGGCGGTCGAGGATTACACCCTGGAGCGGCGGGCCAAGCGGCTGATCGTGTTCGACGTGGACTCGACGCTGGTGCAGGGCGAGGTCATCGAGATGCTGGCCGCCCGCGCGGGCGCCGAGGGCAAGGTCGCCGCCATCACCGAGGCGGCCATGCGGGGGGAGCTGGACTTCGCGCAGTCGCTCGAACAGCGAGTGGCAACCCTGGCGGGCCTGCCCGCCAGCGTGATCGACGAGGTCGCCGAGCAACTGGAGCTGATGCCCGGCGCCCGGACCACGCTGCGGACGTTGCGGCGCTTGGGTTTTCACTGCGGTGTGGTTTCCGGTGGCTTCCGGGGGATCATCGAGCCGTTGGCCGAGGAGCTGATGCTGGACTACGTGGCCGCCAACGAGCTGGAGATCGTCGACGGCAAGCTCACCGGGCGGGTCGTCGGACCGATCGTCGACCGCGCCGGCAAGGCTACGGCGTTGCGCGACTTCGCGGAGCGGGCCGGGGTGCCGATGGCGCAGACGGTAGCCGTGGGCGACGGCGCCAACGACATCGACATGCTGGCCGCGGCCGGGCTGGGTGTGGCGTTCAACGCCAAGCCGGCACTGCGTGAGGTGGCCGACGCCTCGCTGAGCCACCCCTACCTTGACACGGTGCTGTTTCTGCTGGGCGTGACGCGCGGCGAAATCGAGGCCGCCGATGCGGTGACGGGCGAGGTCCGCCGGGTGGAGATCCCGCCCGAGGCGTAGCGGTCGCATCAAACTCGGCGTCGCCGCGAGCAGTCAGAAAATCGCATGATCTCAGCCACTTTCGTGCGATTTTCCGTCTGGCCGCCGGAGCGGCGACCCGGCAGGTGTCGGACGGCCGCGGTACGGCACGATGAGCGAGTGCCCGAAAACGGAAGCCGGGAGGTGAAATCCGAGGATTCGCAAGAATCCGAGGGTGGAGCCGACCAAACGATCGAGGCAGCCGACCCCGATCTGCTGATCGATTTCAGGAATGTGTCGCTGCGCCGCGGCGGTCACAGCCTCGTCGGACCGGTGGATTGGGCGGTCGAGCTCGACGAGCGCTGGGTCATCGTGGGCCCCAACGGGGCCGGCAAGACGTCGCTGCTGCGGATCGCGGCCGCGGCCGAGCACCCGTCGTCGGGAGTCGCCTTCGTGCTCGGCGAGCGGCTGGGCCGGGTGGACGTGTCGGAGCTGCGCTCCCGGATCGGCCTCAGCTCCTCGGCCCTGGCGCAGCGAGTGCCCACCGACGAGGTAGTGCGCGACCTGGTCGTCTCAGCCGGTTACGCGGTGCTGGGCCGGTGGCGCGAGCGTTACGAGGACGTCGACTACCGCCGGGCCGTCGACATGCTGGAGAGCCTGGGCGCCGAGCACCTCGCGGACCGTAGCTACGGAACATTGTCTGAGGGCGAGCGCAAGCGGGTATTGATCGCCCGCGCGCTGATGACCGACCCGGAGCTGTTGTTGCTCGACGAACCCGCCGCCGGGCTGGACCTGGGTGGCCGCGAGGAGCTGGTGGCGCGGCTGGCCGACCTGGCGGCCGATCCCGAGGCCCCGGCTCTGGTGCTGGTCACCCACCACGTCGAGGAGATCCCGCCCGGCTTCAGCCACTGCATGCTGCTGTCCGAGGGAAGGGTGGTCGCGGCCGGGTTGCTGACCGACGTGCTCACCGCCGAGAACCTGTCCACCGCCTTCGGCCAGTCGATCGCGCTCGACGTCGCCGACGGCCGCTATTTCGCCCGCCGCGTCCGCTCCCGCGCAGCCCACCGGAGGCCGCTATGACGTCACCGACCGAAGAGGCCCCGCTCGTCCCGAGGCCGGCGGCGACCGTGATGCTGATCCGCGACGATCCGGACGGATTGGAAACCGGGCTAGCCGTCTTCCTGATGCGCCGCCACGCCAAGATGGAGTTCGCCGCGGGCACGATGGTGTTCCCCGGCGGCGGCGTCGACGATCGCGACCGCAACGCCGATATCGCCTGGGCCGGCCCACCGCCGCAGTGGTGGGCGGAGCGCTTCGGCATCGAACCCGACCTGGCCGAGGCGCTGGTGTGCGCCGCTGCCCGGGAGACTTTCGAGGAGTCGGGGGTGCTGTTCGCCGGGCCGGCGGGCGACCCGGATGGGATCGTGGGCGACGCCTCGGTGTACGCCGACGCCCGCCGCGAACTCGCCGACGGGACGCTGTCGTTCGCGGACTTCCTGCGCCGCGAGAACCTGGAGCTGCGCTCGGACCTGCTGCGGCCGTGGGCCAACTGGGTCACCCCCGAAGCCGAGCGCACCCGCCGGTACGACACCTACTTCTTCGTCGGGGCCCTGCCGGCCGGGCAGCGCGCCGACGGCGAGAACACCGAATCCGATCGGGCCGGCTGGACGACGCCCCAGGCCGCCATCGAGGACTTCTCCGCCGGGCGCTGTTTCCTGCTGCCGCCGACGTGGACCCAGCTGGATTCGCTGGCGGGCCGGACCGTCGCGGAAGTGCTGGCGGTCGAACGGCAGATCGTCACGGTGCAGCCGCACCTGGAGATCCAGGGCGACAACTGGGTGTTCGAGTTCTTCGACTCCGACCGCTACCACCAGGCGCGCGAGGCCGGCGGGATGGGATGGCGGCATTGAGCGAGTTCGTCAGCACCGTGGTCAGCGACGGCTCCCGGGACGCCGGCCTGGCCATGCTGCTGCTGTCGCGGCCGCCGACGAACGCCATGACCCGCCAGGTTTACCGGGAGATCGTGGCCGCGGCAGGCGAGCTGGGGGAGCGTGACGACGTGGCCGCCGTAATCCTGTTCGGCGGCCACGAGATATTTTCCGCCGGCGACGACATGCCCGAGCTGCGGACGCTGAGCGCGCCGGAGGCCGAGACGGCGGCCCGGGCGCGGCAGCGGGCCATCGACGCCGTGGCGGCCATCCCCAAGCCGACCGTGGCCGCGATCACGGGCTACGCGCTGGGCGCCGGGCTCACCCTGGCGCTGGCCGCGGATTGGCGCGTCAGCGGCGACAACGTGAAGTTCGGCGCCACCGAGATCCTGGCCGGCCTCATTCCGGGCGGCGACGGCATGGCGCGCCTGACCCGCGCGGCGGGGGCGAGCCGGGCCAAGGAGCTGGTGTTCAGCGGCCGGTTCTTCGATGCCGAGGAGGCGCTGACGCTGGGCCTGATCGACGAGATGGTGGCCCCCGATGACGTCTACGACGCCGCCGCGGGGTGGGCTCGCCGCTTCCTCGACGGCCCGCGAGACGCGCTGGCCGCGGCGAAAGCGGGCATCAACGACGTGTTCGAGCTGGGTCCGGCCGACCGGGTCGCCGCCGAGCGGCGACGCTACGTCGACGTGTTCGCCGCTGGTCAGACCGGTGGCGAGGACTCCGAACCCGGGGCCCGTTAGGCTGCCCTGCATGACGACGAGTTCGACCGATGCCGTTCCCAACCCGCATGCCACGGCCGAAGAGGTGGAGGCGGCCCGCCACGACAGCAAGCTGGCCCAGGTGCTCTACCACGACTGGGAGGCCGAGTCCTACGACGAGAAGTGGTCGATCTCGTATGACCAGCGCTGCGTGGACTACGCCCGGGACTGCTTCGACGCCATCGTCCCCGCCGAGGTGCAGCGCGAGCTGCCCTACGACCGCGCCCTCGAATTGGGCTGCGGCACCGGGTTTTTCCTGCTCAACCTGATCCAGTCCGGGGTGGCCCGGCGTGGATCGGTCACCGATCTGTCACCCGGGATGGTCAAGGTCGCCACCCGCAACGGGCAGGCGCTGGGTCTGGACATCGACGGCCGGGTCGCCGACGCCGAGGGAATCCCATACGAGGACAACACCTTTGACTTGGTCGTCGGGCACGCGGTGCTGCACCACATCCCCGACGTCGAGCTGGCGCTTCGGGAGGTCGTCCGGGTGCTGCGCCCGGGCGGGCGGTTCGTGTTCGCCGGCGAGCCGACCACCGTCGGGGACACCTACGCCCGCACGCTGTCCACCCTGACCTGGCGCGTCGCGACCAACGTCACCAAGCTGCCGGGCCTCGACGGCTGGCGGCGGCCACAGGCCGAACTCGACGAGTCCTCCCGGGCCGCGGCGCTGGAGGCGGTCGTGGACCTGCACACCTTCGACCCGGGCGACCTGGAGCGGATGGCGGGCAACGCCGGCGCCGCCGAAGTGCAAACGGCCACAGTGGAATTCACCGCTGCCATGCTGGGCTGGCCGCTGCGGACGTTCGAATGCGCGGTGCCGCCCGGACGGCTCGGCTGGGGCTGGGCGAAGTTCGCGTTCAACAGCTGGAAGACGCTGAGTTGGCTGGACGCCAATGTGTGGCGGCACGTGGCGCCGAAGGGCTGGTTCTACAACGTGATGATCACCGGGGTCAAGCCCTCCTGAGTGACGGCCTCACCTTCACCGTCGAGGACGTCCGTTACCTGCGATCGGAATCCGGTGCCGCCGCCCTGGCGGCGGTCGGAGAGCTCGAGCTGACCGACGCGACCCGGGTGGCCGACGTCGCCGCGGCGCGCGCCCGATTCGGGGACCGGGCCGCGGTGTTGGTGGAGACGACGTTGCTGCGCCGGCGCGCCGCCGAGAAACTGGGCGGGCTGGGCGCCGAAAACCCGGCGTCGAGCTGGCTGTTCACCGACGAGGCGCTGCAGCAAGCCACCGCCGCGCCGGTGGCGCTGCACCGGTCCAGGCGGCTCGCCGAGACCGGATCCGTCGTGCACGACGCCACCTGCTCGATCGGCACCGAGGTGGCCGCCCTGCGCGCCCTCGGGGTGCGGGCGCTCGGCAGCGACCTCGACGCGGTGCGACTGGCGATGGCCCGGCACAACCTCGGCGAGTCGGCCCCGCTCTGCCGCGCCGACGCGCTGGCTCCGGTGACCCGTGACGCCGTCGTCCTGGCGGACCCCGCGCGGCGCCTCGGGGGGCGGCGCCGCTTCCGTCTCGACGATTACCGGCCGGCGCTCGGCGCCCTGATCGACACCTACCGGGACCGCGACCTTGTCGTAAAGTGCTCTCCCGGAATAGATTTCGATGATCTGGAGCGGATCGGCTTCCGCGGCGAAATCGAGGTGACGTCCTACCGCGGCGCTGTGCGCGAAGCGTGCCTCTGGTCTCCCGGACTGGCCCGGCGCGGCGTCCTGCGCCGCGCCAGCGTCCTCGATCGCGGCGAGCAGATCACCGACGCCGACCCAGACGACTGCCCCGCGCGGCCGGCCGGGCGGTGGATCGTCGACCCCGATGGGGCGGTGGTCCGCGCCGGGCTGGTGCGCCACTACGGCGCGCGGCACCGGCTGTGGCAACTCGACCCCGACATCGCCTACCTGTCAGGGGATGAGTTGCCGTCGGCGGTCCGGGGGTTCGAGGTGCTCGAGCAGTTGGCGTTCGACGAGCGGCGGCTGCGCCAGGCGCTGTCCGCGCTGGACTGCGGGACGTTGGAGGTCCTGGTTCGCGGTGTGCGGGTGGACCCCGACGCCCTGCGGCGACGGATGCGGCTGCGCGGCGGCCGGGCCTTATCGGTGGTCATCACCCGCATCGGCTCCCGGGGGGCCGGCCGCGCGACGGCCTTCGTCTGCCGTCCGTCGCGATAGCGCCCGGTAGGCTGGTGCGATCGCTCTGCCAGGCGCCCAGCCCCCGCCTAACCTGCAAGGACACTGAAGAATGCGTTATCTGATAGCGGTCGCCGTGCTCGCATCGGCGGCCCTGTGGGGCTGGCCGGCGGCCGCCGCCCCACCGTCGTGCGCCACCGTGGGCGGCACCGTCGAGGACGGCCAGATGTGTCGCGTGCGCGCGACCGGCCCCAACTACACGCTGAACATCGTGTTCCCCGCCGACTATCCCGACGAGCAAGCGCTCGCCGATTACGTCGGGCAGAACCGGGACGGCTTCGTCAACGTCGCACAGAGTTCCGGGTCGCGGGATCAGCCCTACCAATTGGAAGCCACCACCGAGCAACGCGCCTCGGGTCAGCCGCCGCACAACACCCGCAGTGTGGTGCTCAAGTTCTTTCAAGATCTCGGCGGGGCGCACCCCTCGATCTGGTACAAGGCCTTCAACTACAACCTGGGGACCAAGCAGCCCATCGTCTTCGACAATCTGTTCGCGCCGGGCACCACGCCGCTGGACAGCATCTTCCCGATCGTGCAGCGGGACCTGGAACGTCAGACCCCTTTGGGCGCAGCCATTTTGCCGTCGACGGGACACGATTCGACGCATTACCAGAACTTCGCCATCACCGACGACGACCTGATCTTCTACTTCGCGCCCGGCGAGATGCTGCCGGCCTTCGCCGGGCCGGTCCAGGCCTCGGTGCCGCGTAGCGCGATCCCCCCGCTGGCCCTTTAGCGGCGATCGCAAGCGCGGTGTGGCCGGGCGAGGCGGGTCGTCGCCATTGGGCGAGCGGCGATCGCAAGCGCGGTGTGGCCGGGCGAGGCGGGTCGCCGCCTAGACGGGGCCGGCCTGAAACTCCATGGCCACGGCGCCGGCGGCCAGCGCGACCTGCGCCAGACAACCGATGATCGGCACGAAGAAGGCGGTCCGGTGCCGGGCGAGGCGGCGCACGGCGACGAACAGGGCGGCGGCGAAGATAACGCCGCCGCCGCCGATGCCCAGCACCATGGCGCGGTTGATCCACGCCGGGTCGCCGCACTTTTGGTAGCCGCACGAGTCGGTGGCCATGACGTAGATGCTGAGCAGGCCTATCGTGACCGCGACCAGAAAAGCCTGCGCGGCGAGCAGCGCCACGGTCGCGGTGCGGTCCACCGCGAGGCTGCGCTCGCTCCGTCTCGAGTACGCGGCGACCGCGGATTGCATCTCGTTGTCGTCGGACATGGGCTCAGTATGTCCCGGTCACGCCGGCGCGAAACCGTACACCTGGCCGTCGCTGGTGGCGGCCGCCACGCGGCGATCGGTGCCGACAGACACACCGACCGGATAGCCGGTGGCGGCCGGAAGCGGGTAACTGCCCTGCGTGTGGCCGTTGCCGGGGTCGAACACCAGCAGCGACATGCCGGGTGCGCCGTTCGTCGTGGGTGCGCTGACGACGGTGTAGCCGACGCCGGCGCCGGCCAGGCTCGACGACGACAGCGGGACGACGTCATCGCGGCGCCACGCCTGATCCGCGTGGTCCCCCGCGTCCTTGAACGCCACCAACCGGGTGTCCGGGCCGCCGCCCGACACGATCAGGCCCGCCGGGGTGACCGCGGGCGGCGTCTGCGCCAGAAACCCCAGCGGCGCCGACCATTTCACCTTTCCGTCGGCGGCGCGCAACGCCCACAGTCGCTGGTCCCGACCGTTGACATAGACGGTCGCCCCGTCGGCGGACAACACCGGGCTGGCGATGACGCCGGCGCCGACGGCGTCGCTCGTCCACTCGCGGGACACCAGCGGCGTCTGCCCGGGGTGGTATTTGAGCCCAACCAGCCCCGCGGCCGGGGCGCCGGGCTGCCAGACGCCCAGCACCGCCATCTGGCTGGCCGCCGAGAAGGCGGGCGCGGCGGCCACCGGGCAGCCCTGCCGGGCCGGCGCGCAATCGGCCAACCCGCGCGTCGCGTCGGTGGGATCGACGCCGTCCACCAAATCCATCGGGCTGCCGACCACCGCGCCGCGGTGGGCCTCGAAAACCAGCACTTGGCCCAGGTGCGTCGCGACCAGCAGCTGCCCGTGCCCGAGAAACCTTGGGGTGGTTGGCATTCCGATCACCGGCTGCCGCCACCGCGTCCACTGCGTCACCGGAAAGGAAAGGAAGGCGCCGGGCTGGCCGACGTAGAGGTTGTCGAACCCGTCGAAGAGCGGGCCCGCAAAGCCCCCGCCCTGGAACAGCCGCACGCACCAGCGCTGCCGGCCGTTGTTGTCGTTCTCCCATTCCATCAGCGAGCATCCGGCCGGGGTCTGCGCGTTGAGCGCCAGGTAACCGCGCGCGCTCAGCGCCGGACCCGCCGCCAGGCTGCCCTTGACCGAGCGCGTCCACCGCAACGAAAGCTTGGAGGCGCCGTCGGTGCCGGTGTAGCCGCTGTTGGCGGCGTCGGCGTATTGCGCGGGCCAGCCAGCCGACGCTGACGCCTCCACCCAGGAGTCGGTGTTGGCGCACCCGCCGAGCCCAACCGTGATCCCGGCCGCCAGCAGCGCGGATGACCAACGCCGAAGCCCACGCGGGAGATGTCGGTCAAGCACCTCGAATCCCAGATCCTTTTCCACGGCGTTCGGCATGAGCGGCCAGTGAGTACAGGTGAGGGTAACCCGTGCGGACTCGGCTCCGGCGGATTGCCCGCCGTTCTCGGCCGCCGCAAGCGCGCGCTAGGCTGTCCGGCCATGACGAGCATGTGGGGCGCACCGGTCCACCGCCGCTGGCGGGGATCGAACCTGCGGGACCCGCGCCAGGCCAAGTTCCTCACGATGGCCTCGCTGCGATGGGTGCTGCGCAACCGCGCATACACACCGTGGTACCTGGTGCGCTACTGGCGGCTGCTGAAGTTCAAGCTGGCCAACCCGCACATCATCACCCGCGGGATGGTGTTCCTGGGCAAGGGCGTGGAGATTCATGCCACGCCCGAACTGGCGCAGCTGGAGATCGGCCGGTGGGTGCATATCGGCGACAAGAACACCATTCGGGCCCACGAAGGCTCGCTGCGGTTCGGCGACAAGGTGGTGCTGGGCCGCGACAACGTCATCAACGCCTACCTCGACATCGAGCTCGGCGACTCGGTGCTGATGGCGGACTGGTGCTACGTCTGCGACTTCGACCATCGGATGGACGACATCACCCTGCCGATCAAGGATCAGGGCATCGTGAAGTCACCGGTGCGAATCGGGCCCGACACCTGGGTGGGTGTGAAGGTGACGGTGCTGCGCGGCACCGCGGTCGGGCGCGGCTGCGTGCTGGGGTCACACGCGGTGGTCCGCGGCGTGATCCCCGACTACTCCATCGCGGTCGGCGCGCCGGCCAAGGTGGTCAAGAATCGCCAGCTCGCCTGGGAGAGCTCGGCGGCCCAGCGGGCCGAACTGGCGGCCGCGCTGGCCGACATCGAGCGCAAGAAGGCCGCTCGCTGATCAGACGGCGGTGACCCCGCAGTGCCCGGCTTCGCCGCTAGGACGCCGGTTCCGGGTGGTCATCGACCTTGAAGTCGAAGTTGACGTCGCCGGCGTCGACGTTGGTGACGGTCACCGCGATGCCGTATTTGTCGGTGCCGTCGACGAGTTGGCACCGCAGCGTCGCGCCCTGAACGCCCTTCAGGTTGTCGGGGCAGGTCACCGAGTCGGGCTTTCTGCCCACCTGCTGGGCCAGCTTGTTACTGATGATGCTGGCGACCTGGTTCTTGTCGACCGTCTCGACCATGTCGAACTTGACGTCCTTGCCGTCCACGCTCGTCACGGTCACGTTGACGTTGAACGTCTGGTTCTTGACCTTCATCTCGCAATTGAGTTGCGCCCCAACCTTCGCCGGCAGGTCGTTCGGACAGTTCACCGAGTCGGGCTTGTTGCCGGCGGCGTCGGTCAACTTCGAGGTGATCTGACCGGCGACATCGCTCTTGCTGACCGAGTGCGACGAACCGACGGAACACGAACAGGCGGTCACGCCGGCCAGCAAGCCCGCGGCGGCACCGGAGGCCAGCAACGTCCGAACGATGAAGGGTGTCATGTAGCGCCTCCCGAGCGGCTTGACAACTGTGAATCGGCTGATAATTGCATGCCAACCAGCTTCGGGGCGGGCGATTGAGCAAACATTCACGTACGCGACAATTCCGTGCCGCGCCCGCGTCCCGGCCCGCGGGTCAGATGCTCTGATAACGCCGCAGCGCCTCGGCGCGCTCGGCGCCGTGGTCGACGATCTCGGCGGGGTAGCCCGCCGGCCGTTGGCCTTTGCGCAGGTGCGCGTCGTCCACGGAGCGCAACTCGGGCACCCACCGCCGGATGTAATCCCCGGACGGATCGAACTTCTCGCCCTGGGTGGTCGGGTTGAACACCCGGAAGTACGGCGCGGCGTCGGTGCCGCAGCCCGCGCACCACTGCCAGCCGTGCTGGTTGTTCGCCATGTCGCCGTCGACCAATTGATCCAAGAACCACTCGGCGCCCCACTGCCACGGCAGGTGCAGGTCTTTCACCAGGAAGGAGGCGACGATCATCCGCACCCGGTTGTGCATGTATCCGGTCTCCCGCAGCTGACGCATTCCCGCGTCCACCATCGGGAAGCCGGTCTCGCCGGCCTTCCAGGTTTCGAAGCGGCGTTTCGCCTCGGCGCCGCTGTCGGTGGGGATGCCGTCGAATTGACGGTTCCAGTTGTGCCAGGCGCTGGCCGGCCAGTGGTGTAACACGTCGGCGTAGAAATCGCGAAACGCCAACTCGCGCAGGTACGCCTGGGCCCCGCCGTGACGGAGATCGAGGTCGGCGACCATGGTTCGGGGGTGGATGCTGCCGAACTTCAGGTATGCCGACATGCGGCTGGTGCCGGGTAGGTCGGGGCGGTTCCGCTCTTCGGCGTAACGCTGTAACCCGTTGTCGACAAACGACTTCCATTGCTTGCGCGCCGCGGTCTCGCCCGCTTCGAGATCGAGCGTGGCGCCGGGATCGGGGATCTCGGCCCGGTCGATCCGCAGTCGCGCCGGATCGAGCCAGCGGGCCGACGCGGCACCCGATTTCGCCGGCGGCCGCCAGCCGGACTCGCGCCATTGACGCAAGAACGGTGTGAAGACTTGGTAGGGCGAGCCGTCCTTCTTCGCGACGCGGCCCGGCGAGACCAGATACGGCGAACCCGTGGCCACCAGTGGGACCGAATCCAGTGCCGCACGGACCTTTTCGTCACGGCGCTTCCCGTACGGCGCGAAATCGTCGGAGATGTGCACCGCCGATGCGGCGATCTCCTTGGCGATGCGCGGGATCACCTCTTCGGGCCGCCCGCGGGTCACCAACAGCCGGCCGTCGAGGTCGTCGTGCAATCGTCGCAGTGAGTCGCCGAGAAACTGCAGCCGGCGCCGGCCCGAGGACGCCTCGAGTTTTGGGTCCAGCACGAAGCAGGCGAGCACCTCGCCGTCGTCGGCCGCGGCGTTGAGCGCGGGATGGTCACCCAACCGCAGGTCGCGACGAAACCACAAAAGCGTCGGCATGATTCAGCGGTTCAGTCGCCAAACGTGGGTGGCCAGGACGGTCGCGAAGGAACACCACAGCGGGTACGCCGACAGGGCCAGGCCGGCCCGCGCGTCGGCCTGCGCCGCCCGCCGTGCGAGGTCTGCGCTGCTGGCCGTCAGCACGGCGGCGCCGACCGCCGACGCGCCCAGTTTGTGGAAACCGAAGAAGAGCCAACTCCATCCGGCGTTGAGAACCAGGTTCACGCCGAGCGCCGCGGCGTAGCGGCGCGCCTCGTCCTCCCGTCCCGCCGCCCGCAACCGGTCGATGGCCTCCGCCGATGTGACCGCGATGTCGGTGTAGAGGGAGGTCCATGCCACCGGAAAGGCCACGTTGGGGGGCTGGTACGGCGGCTTGCGCAGCCGCGCATACCAGGACGGAGCGGCCTTGGCGTTGGCGACGCTGCCGGTCACCGCGGCGGCGGCGACGGCGAGGCTGGTGGCGGCGAGGGTTGACGTTTTCAAGGCATGCTCCGTTCCGGTTGGTTTTCTGCCTGTGCTGCAGTGGCTTTGGCGGGTCTGGGTGCCGAGGGCCACCAGATGCGGTCGCCGATCAGGGCGAACAGCGCGGGAATGACCAGTGTGCGGACCACGAACGTGTCCAGCAGGATGCCCAGGCCGACGATGATGCCCAACTGGGTCAGCACGATCAGCGGCAGCACGCCGAGCACGCAGAAGACGGCGGCCAAAACTATTCCCGCACTGGTGATGACGCCGCCGGTGGCCGACACCGCGGCGACCATGCCGGCGCGTGCGCCACGTTCCGCCGACTCTTCGCGGGCGCGGGTGACGAGAAAGATGGTGTAGTCCACGCCGAGTGCGGCCAGGAACAGGAAGGCGAACAGGGGTGTGCTGTTGTCCAGCGCCGGGAAGCCGAAGATGTGGCTGCTGGCCCAGCCGCCCATGCCGAGCGCGGCGAGCGCCCCGAGGATCGTCGCCGTCAGCAGTGTGGGAGGGGCGAGCGCGGACCGCAGCAGGGCATAGAGCACGACCAGGATGACCGCGAGTATCGCCGGAATCAGCAGATGCCGGTCATGGGTGGCCGCGTCGCGGATGTCGAGCGCCTGCGCGTCCGCCCCACCCACCAGCGCGGACGGGCTTGCCGACTTCGTCGTATCACGAAGTGCGGCAATGATTTCGAATGCCCTGTCGGAGGACGGTGGGGCGTCGATCACCACCGACCATTTCGTCAGGCCCGACGGGGAGCGGCCCGATTCGTTCGCCGACACCACGCCGGGGGTCGCCCCGATGGCCTGCGCGACCGGCGACTCGGTGGGGGCGATGACGAGCGTGGGGTTCGCCAGGCCGGCCGGAAAATGCGCCGCGACGATGTCATAACCGGACACCGAATCCGCGTGGACGCGGAACTGCTCGGTCTGCGACAAGCCGATTCGTGTGCCGAGCAGGCCGGTGGCCAGCGCCACCAGGCCCGCGATCGCGACGGCCGCGACCAGCGCCGGGCGCCGGTTCACCCATTCGCCGATGCGTTGCCAGGACGTCGAATCCGCGGTGGCGGTGCCTTCGGGCCGGGGGATGAAAGGCCAGAACAATCGCCGTCCGCTCAGCGCCAGCAGGGGCGGGAGTATCACCAGGGCGGACACCGCCGCGACCACCAGCCCGCAGGCCGCCAGCGCGCCCAGGCTGCGGGTGCTCGGGGTCGAGGCGAACAGCAACGTGAGCAATGCCAGCACCACCGTGGCGTTGCTGGCGACGATCGCCGGACCGGCCATCCGCACGGCGCGGCGCAGCGCATCTCGATGGTCGCGATGGCGCCGAAGCTCCTGCCGGTATCGGGAAATCAGCAGCAGCGCGTAGTTGGTGCCCGCCCCGAAGACCAGCACGCTGGTGATCCCGGACGTGGCCCCGTCAAAGCTCAGCCCGGTCAGCGGCGCCACCGCGGTGCCCACCGCCGCCGCGACCCGGTCGGCGAAGCCGACCACCAGCAGCGGCACCAGCCACAGCACGGGGGAGCGGTAGGTGGCGATCAGCAGCAACGCCACCACCGATGCCGTCACGGCGAGCAGGGTGACGTTGGCATTGGTGAAGGCGCCGGCGATGTCGGCGCCGAACGCCGGGCCGCCGGTGACGTGGGCCGCCAGCTGCTCCGGCAGGCCGGTGGCGGCGGCCTTGCGCAGCTTGGCGACCGCATCGGTCAGGGCGAGCCCCGAGAGGTCGGCGCTGACCGGCACCACCGAGATGGCCGCCTTGCCGTCGGCCGACACCCGCGCTGGCGTCGCTGGGGTGGCCCCGCCCGGCGGGGCGGCGGCCTGCATCCGCTCCCGAGCGGCTTGGGCGGCGGTGACTTCGGCGGGATCAAGCGCGGCGCCATCGGCGCGGCTGACCACCAGGATCAGCGGGACCCGGTCTCCCCCGGGGAACTGGCGGGCCATGGCGTCGACTTTCGCCGAGTCCGAGCCGGTCGGCACCGACAGCGGCGCCTGCCCCGCCGCCGCGTTGGCGCCGACCAGCGCCATGAAAACGCCACCGAGGAGGACGGCGGCAAGCGCGAGCAACCACGAGCGCCGTCCCGTCACGGCCGCGGCCAGATTCCTGTTGATGGTCCCCGACAACTCGGCACCGCCGGTCATCGCGCCGATCAGGACCGGGAAG
>NZ_LZJJ01000060.1:0-10170 GCF_001667625.1 Mycobacterium sp. E1715 | reverse complement strand
GTGGGGACCCATGCACCGACCGGTCGGGCGGCGTTGAACCACGAGCTCGCGGCGACCACGACGGAAAGGCCGAGCAGCATCAGCGCGATCCCGTCGCGGCGGTGTCCCGGGTCGATGTCGCGGGCCCGCCCGATCGACCGGGCCGCGCCGCCCGTGCTGCGCGCGGCCATCAGCCAGGTGGCGCGCAGGGCGCGCCCGCCGGTCAGCCCGGCGGCCACCAGCAGCGACTGGTTGCGCCGTTTCGCGGGCCTGCTCGGCCGCTTGCGGGGTGCCGCCGGCCGCGCGCGACCCGACCCACTCCGCGAAGTGGCCTTTGACCTGCTCGTTCGAGCTTTGGAGCGGGCCGCGGTCTTATTAGCCATGTCGGCAAGGGTAGTCGCACCGACATCATCTACACCACCCGCCACACTGGTAACGGTTTGGCCATGTGACCCATCTGACGGGTGGTCCAAGGGGCCGCGTGAGTAGGGTGGACAACCGGTGACCCAGGTAACAGAGCCATGCACGTCACCCACCCCGTACGCCCCAGGAGGCCCCAGCATGCCCGTCGTCGTCGTTGCCACCATGACCGTCAAACCGGAATCGGTCGACACAGTCCGCGACATCCTCACGCAGGCGGTGGAGGAAGTGCACAACGAACCGGGTTGCCAGTTGTACTCACTGCACCAATCGGGCGAAACCTTCGTTTTCGTCGAGCAGTGGGCCGACGAAGAGGCGCTCAAGGCCCACAGCACCGCCCCGGCCATCGGCAAGATGTTCGGCGCCGCCGGCGAGCACCTGGCCGGGGCGCCGGACATCAAGATGCTGCAGCCCGTGCCCGCGGGTGACCCGGACAAGGGTCAGCTGCGGTCCTGATGACCCGGCCACTCGAGGGCAAGGTCGCCTTCATCACCGGCGCGGCGCGCGGCCAGGGTCGCGCGCACGCGGTGCGGCTGGCCTCCGACGGCGCGGACATCATCGCGGTCGACCTGTGCGACCAGATCGCCAGCGTCCCCTATCCGCTGGCCACCGAGGAAGACCTGGCGCAAACCGTCAAGCTGGTCGAGGACACGGGCTCGCGCATCGTGGCCGCTCGTGGCGACGTGCGCGACCGGGCGTCGCTGTCGGCCGCCCTGCAGGCCGGCCTGGACGAGTTCGGCCGGCTCGACATCGTCGTCGCCAACGCCGGCATCGCACCGATGCAATCGGGTGACGACGGCTGGCGCGACGTCATCGACGTCAACCTCACCGGCGTCTACAACACCATCAAGGCCGCCATCCCGACCATGGTCAAGCAGGGCACCGGGGGGTCGATCGTGCTGATCAGTTCCAGCGCCGGGCTGGCCGGGGTGGGCAGCCCGGACGCCGGTTCCGTCGGCTATGCGGCCGCCAAACACGGCGTGGTGGGGCTGATGCGGGTATACGCGAATCTGCTTGCAACACAGTATATTCGGGTCAACTCGATACACCCCTCGGGTGTCGAGACCCCGATGATCAACAACGAGTTCACCCGGGAATGGCTGGCCAAGATGGCCGCCGCGACCGACACGCCCGGAGCCATGGGCAACGCGATGCCGGTGGAGGTACTGGACGTCGAGGACGTCGCCAACGCGGTGGCGTGGCTGGTGAGCGACCAGGCGCGCTACATCACCGGCGTGACGTTGCCGGTCGACGCCGGCTTCTTGAACAAGTAGTCGAATGCCACGAAACTCCGCCGCGCAGACCGCCTTTGGGCCGATGGTGCTGGCGGCCGTCGAACAGAACGAACCGCCGGGCCGCCGCTTGGTGGACGACGACCTGGCGGAGCTGTTCCTGCCGGCGCCGCTGCGGTTGCTGGTGGCGGCGACACGCGCCCGGCCGGTGCGCCGCCTGATGATGCGCGGATCGGAGTGGTCGGGCCGCGGGCTGTGGGCGAACCTAGCCTGCCGCAAGCGATTTATCGGCGACAAGCTGGCCGAGGCGCTCGACGGCATCGACGCCGTCGTCATCCTCGGCGCCGGACTGGACACCCGCGCCTACCTGCTGACACGGCAGATTCGCATCCCCGTGTTCGAGGTCGACCTGCCCGTCAACGTCGCCCGGAAGGTGAAGACGGTCCGACGGGTGCTGGGCGGCCCGCCGATGTCGGTCCGGCAGGTGGCGTTGGACCTGGAGCGCGACGACCTGCTGACGGCCCTGGCCGAGCACGGCTATCGCACCGACTACCGGGCCTTTTTCATCTGCGAGGGCGTCACCCAATACCTGACCGAAGCCACCGTCCGGCGGACGCTGGAGGGGTTGCGCGCGGCCGCGCCCGGCAGTCGTCTGGTATTCACCTACGTCCGGCGCGATTTCATCGAAGGCAAGAATCGGTACGGCACTCGTACGCTCTATCGCAGCGTCCGGCAGTTGTGGCGCTTCGGTTTACAGCCCGAAGAGGTCGGCGCGTTCGTCGGGGATTACGGTTGGCGACTGCTGGAGCAGGCCGGCCCCGACGAACTCGTCCAGCGCTACGTGGAGCCGACCGGTCGCAAACTCAAGGCCTCGCAACTGGAATGGTCGGCCTACGCGGAGAAGCTTTAGCCCCCCGCCTCACCTCCCGCGCCGCGACACATAATCGTCCGCGACGACACGCCGCTAAGCGTCGCAGCGGTTGATGTTTCGCGGGGCTCAGACCTCGATGACCGTCGGCACGATCATCGGTTGCCGCCGGTAGGTCTCGCCCACCCACTTGCCGACGGTGCGGCGCACGGCCTGCGCGATGCGGCCCGGGTCGGTGATGTTGTCGGCGGCAAGCAGTTCCAGCTCCGCCTCGACCCGGCGCCCGGCGGGTTCCAGCGCCTTGGGGTCCTCGGAGAACCCGCGTGAATGCAGGTGCGGCGCGGCCACCGGACGCCCGGTGCCGCGCTGGACGACCACCGTCACCGCGACGAAACCCGACGACAGGATGAGCCGTTCGCCGAGCGTGATGTCGCCGACGTCGCCGCTGATCAGCCCGTCGACGAACATCTTGCCCACCGGCACCGCCCCGGCGATCGACGCCGTGCCGGCGACCAGGTCGACGCTGACGCCGTTCTCCGCCAACAGGATCGACTCCTCCGGCACCCCGGTGCTGGCCGCCAGCTTGGCGTTGGCCCGCAGCATCCGCCAGGTGCCGTGCACCGGCATGACGTTGCGCGGCCGCACGCCGTTGTAGAGGAACAGCAGCTCACCGGCGTACGCGTGACCCGAAACATGCACCCGGGCTTGGGCATTGGTGACGACGCGGGCCCCAATCTTGGCGAGCGCGTCGATCACGCCGTAGACCGCCTCCTCGTTGCCGGGGATCAGCGACGAGGCCAGCACGATCAAATCGCCCGCCGTCAGCGTGATGCTGCGATGCTCGCCGCGCGACATCCGCGACAGCGCCGACATGGGTTCGCCCTGGGTGCCGGTGGTGATCAGCACCACCCGCTCGGGCGGCATCATCTCGGCCGCGCCGATGTCGATCACGTCGGAATCGGCCACCCGCAGGAACCCGAGCTCGCGGGCGATGCCCATGTTGCGCACCATCGAGCGCCCGACGAAGGACACGCGGCGGCCCAACGCGACCGCGGCATCGATGATCTGCTGCACCCGGTCCACATTGGAGGCGAAGCACGCCACGATGACGCGGCCCTCGGCGCCGCGGATCAGGCGGTGCAGCGTCGGCCCCACCTCGCTCTCCGACGGCCCGACGCCCGGGATCTCGGAGTTGGTCGAGTCGCACAGGAACAGGTCCACTCCGGCGTCACCGAGCCGGGACATCCCGGGCAGATCGGTGGGCCGCCCGTCGAGGGGCAGCTGATCGAGCTTGATGTCGCCGGTGTGCAAGACGGTTCCCGCGCCGGTGTGCACGGCGATGGCCAGCGCGTCGGGGATGGAGTGGTTGACGGCGAAGTACTCGCACTCGAAGACGCCGTGCGTGCTGCGCTGCCCCTCGGTCACCTCGACGAACACCGGCTTGAGCCGGTGCTCACGGCATTTCGCCGCCACCAGCGCGAGGGTGAACTTCGACCCGACCACGGGGATATCGGGGCGCAGCTTCAACAGGAACGGGATGCCGCCGATGTGATCCTCGTGCGCGTGGGTCAGCACCAGCGCCTCGATGTCGTCGAGCCGATCTTCGATCAGGCGCAAGTCCGGCAGTATCAGGTCCACCCCGGGCTCGTCGTGGGTGGGGAACATCACCCCGCAGTCGATGATCAGCAGCCGACCCAGGTGCTCGAAAACCGTCATGTTGCGGCCGATTTCGCTGATGCCGCCCAGCGCGGTGACCCGCAACCCACCAGTGGTCAAGGGACCAGGGGGGGCGAGGTCTACATCCACTTACCGGCCACCCTCTGCCTCACCGCAGCACCGAGGCCGCGCGCATATCGGCGGCCAGGGCATCGATCTGCTCGGGTGTGGCCGGCATCTGCGGCAACCGGGGATCGCCGACCTCGATGCCCTGCAGGCGCAGACCCGCCTTGGACAGCGTCACGCCGCCCAGCCGGCCCATCGCGTCACACAACGGGGCGAGGGTGCCGTTGATCTTGCGGGCGGTGGCGATGTCGCCGGATGCGAACGCGGACAACATCTCTCGGAGCTGGCCCGCGGCCAGATGCGAGATCACGCTGATGAATCCGGTGGCGCCCATGGCCAGCCACGGCAGGTTCAGCGCGTCGTCGCCCGAGTAGTAGGCCAGTCCCGTCTCGGCCATGATCTGGCCGCCGCCGTGCAGATCGGCCTTGGCGTCCTTGACGCCGACGATGTTGGGGTGCAATGCCAACGCGCGGAGCGTGTCCGCCTCGATCGGCACCACCGACCGCGGCGGAATGTCGTAGAGCAGCACCGGCAGCTCGGTCGCGTCGGCGACGGCGGTGAAGTGCGCGATCAGCCCGCTCTGCGGCGGCCTCGAGTAGTAGGGCGTGACCACCAGCAGCCCGTGGGCGCCCTCGGCCGCGCAGGCCTTGGCCAGCCGGACGCTGTGCGCGGTGTCATACGTGCCCGCGCCGGCGATGACGCGGGCGCGGTCGCCCACGGCGTCCAGCACGACGCGCAGCAGCTCGCGCTTCTCGTCGTCGGTGGTGGTAGGCGACTCGCCGGTGGTTCCGGAGACCACCAGGCCGTCACATCCGGCGTCTACCAGGTGGTTCGCCAATTGCGCGGCGGCGGTGGTGTCCAGCGAACCGTCGGGAGCGAACGGTGTCGCCATCGCCGTCAGCACGGTTCCCAACCGGGCCGGGGCGTCGAATCCGACGGTGCTCACGGTCTTTAGGTTACCTGGCGGCGGCAAGCTCTTTAGCAACGGCGCGGGCCGGCGTTCCGGTCGGTCGCGGGCGCACGGGCAGCCACACCAGCCCCACCCTCCCCCGCAGGTCCGGGTATCGCCGAAGTGCCCGCCTCCGAGCGACAACGGCGCGGGAGCGGTGCGGGCACGGGAGCGGTGGCCGCGGCCCGAGGCCGCAGTGACGGCTGAGGCTCAGGCTTCGGTCGCCAGCGGGCTGGTGGCCACCTCGGTCCCGTCGGCCAGGGTCGAGATCTCGAAGTCGGCGAACACCGCGGGCGCCGCGTCCGCGAGCTGGCGCAGGCATTCGATCGCCAGCCGCCGGATTTCCACGTCGGCGTGCTCGCTGGCGCGCATGGCGATGAAGTGGCGCCAGGTCCGGTAGTTGCCGGTCACGACGATGCGGGTTTCGGTCGCGTTCGGCAGCACGGCCCGAGCGGCCTGCCGCGCCTGCTTGCGCCGCAGGATGGCGTTCGGCTGGTCGGCGAACTTGGCCTCCAGCCTGGCCAGCAGGTCGGCGTAGGTGGCCCGGCTGGCGTCGGCGGCCTCGGTCAGGATGCGCTGGAGTTCGGGGTCGTCTTCCATGCCCGGGGGCACCACGACTTGCGACTCACCCTCCGGGACGTAGCGCTGCGACAGCTGGGAGAAGGAGAAATGCCGGTGCCGGATCAGCTCGTGTGTGAGCGAGCGGGAGACGCCGGTGATGTAGAACGAGACGTTCGCGTGCTCGAGCACGGAGAAATGCCCGACGTCGATGATGTGCTTGATGTAGCCGGCGTTGGTCGCGGTCTTGGGGTTGGGCTTCGACCAGCTCTGATAGCAGGCCCGGCCGGCGAATTCGACCAGCGCCGGCCCCCCGTCGGCGTCGGTGGTCCACGGCACGTCCGGCGGCGCCAGGAACTCGGTCTTGGCGATCAGTTGCACGCGTAGCGGCGCGGTCTCGGCCACGGCGCTCACCTTAACGTGGTGACCGAATCGGGAGCTCACCCGATATCAGCAGCGGCAGCAGCGCGTCGCGGAACTCGGACAACCGCGCGCTTTCGGCGCGGCGCGCGTGGCACAGCGCGCCCAGGCCGGTGATCGCCTCCAATCGCGCGGCGGGCAGGTGCCGGACGTCGGGGACCCGCACCTCCAGCAAATCGCGCGGTTGGATCCGCTGATGGCTGCCCGACGTGCCGGCGACCCGGCGTTGCAACCATGCGGAGACCTCTGGTTGCCGCACGGCCGACCACAGGGTCGACGCGTCCACCCCCACCGGCCGCAGGACGACGAACTCGCTGCTGGCCAAGGCCATTTCCGACGGCAGGCGGGACACGTTCCAGATTCGCGGGATCCGCGGATTGAGCTTCGCGAACAACACGCACGGCCCGGGCAGCAGGAATTTGCCGCTCCTGACGGAGTCGGCGGTCACGACGCGGGGTTTCGCCCCGTCGTCGAACGCCGGAAGGCTGAAATGCGCGACCACGTCGTCGAAGTCGGCCACGTCGAGGAATGCCGTCGACCGGCTCGCCAGGCTGGACAACGGCACGCGCTCGCGGACCGACCCGGCCATGGCCACCATCAGGTTCTCGGCGGCCCCGATCACCCGGTGATTGGCCGAGATCTTGTCGTCAAGGGCGCCGAGCATTTCAGCGATCGCCCCGCGCTGCGGCGCCGCCACGCTGTGCACCGCGACGTCGCGCAGGATCCTCTTGCTCAGCAGCGGCTGTCCCGATCCCGCCCGGTGGTCGCCCAGGCGGCAGGTTTGCATCGCGTAGTACCAGTACCGCGTCTCGCGTGGGTCCTTCGCCCGGCACACCAGTGCGTTCTCGGTGACCCAGGCGTCGGAGTCGCAGTACCGCAGGCTGCCGCACTGCGACCCGACGCGCCCGAGGACGATCAGCGGGCCGGCCGCGTTGTGCTCGGCGGCATAACCGATGGTCCCGTTGGCGCCGTAGACGCGAACGCGTCCGCCCGGCGCCGGCCGAGGCGCCCTGCTGCCGGTGCCGAAGTCCAGGTGGTCGCCCAGCGTGGTCTTCACCGCAGGCGCTCCAATTGTTGGCGCACGACGCCGTCCAGCCGTGCCGATTCGTCCAGCGCCGCCAGCAGGTCACCCGTCAGCCCGGCGATCCTCTCCTCGACGGGCTCGCCGTCGTCCTCGGCCGCCGGCGCACCGACATAGCGACCGGGCGTGAGCGGATAGCCGGCGGCCGCGATGTCGTCGAGCGACACGGACGCGCAGAATCCCGGAACATCCTGATAGGTAACGCCTTTCGCGGCGGCGGATTCCGACCCACGCCACGCGTGATAGGTGTCGCCGATGCGGACGATCTCCTGGTCCGTCAACACCCTTTCGGCGCGCTCGACCAGGTGGCCGAAGCCGCGCGCGTCGATGAACAACACCTGACCGGACCGCTCGCCCTTGTCCGTGTCGAAGAACCACAGGCAAACCGGTATCGAGGTGCTGCGGAACAGTTGCGCGGGCAGGGCGACCATGCACGACACCAGGTCGGCATCGACGATCCGTGCGCGAATGGCGCCCTCTCCCAATGTGTTCGAGGACATCGAGCCATTGGCCATCACCACGCCGGCCTTGCCGCCGGGGGCCAGTTTGGACAGGATGTGCTGAATCCAGGCGTAGTTGGCGTTGCCGGCGGGTGGGACGCCGAACCGCCAGCGGGGGTCGCGCTCGTCGCGGGCCCAATCTTTGATGTTGAAGGGCGGATTGGCCATCACGTAGTCCATTTGCACGCCCGCGTGCAGATCGTCGACGAACGTGTCGGCCCACCGCGCGCCCAGCCCCGTGTTGTCGACGCCGTGCACGGCGAGGTTCATCTTCGCGATCCGCCAGGTCTGCTCGACGCTTTCCTGCCCGCAGATCCTCACTCGCGCGGGATCGCCGTCGTGTTCGGCGATGAACCGCTCGGTCTGCACGAACATGCCGCCCGAGCCGCAGCACGGGTCATACACCCGCCCGCCCGACGGTTCCAGCGCCTCGACGAGCACACGGACCACGCTGGGCGGGGTGAAGAATTCGCCGCCCCGCCGCCCCTCTGCGCGCGCGAAGTTGGCCAGAAAGTACTCGTACACCTCGCCCATCAGGTCCCGCGCGCGGCCCGGCTCGCCGAATCGGGCGGCGTCGAGCAGGCGCAGCAGCTCCCCGAGCCGGCGCCGGTCGAGGTCCTCGTATAACCGCGGCAGCGCCGCCGCCGCCATCGCGTCATCGACGAGCCGCCCGATGTTCGGCGATTCCGCGTTGGCCACCAACAACTTCCACTGGTCCGCCGCGGCGTGCTTGAGGTAGACCAGCCCGAGGATGACGTCCTTGTACTGGCCGGCCGACAGGGAGCCGCGCAGCTTGTTGGCCGCATTCCAAAGCGTGTCTTTGAGCTGTTTGTCCGTCGCCCGCATCAGCTGACCGCCCGCAGGTCGGCGGCCAGGTCCCCCCGGGTCGCGACGCTGAATCCGCTCAGGCTCAGCCACGAAGCCATCGACCGCAGTTCGCCGGCCAGCGCCTCGACCACGCGGGACCGCGGCGCGTCGGGTTCGCCGAAGGCGCCCATGACGCGCAGCGTGTCGGCGGTCCGGTCGGCCTTGAGGTCGACCCGGGCGACCAGTTGCCCGTCCATCAGCAGCGGCCACACGTAGTAGCCGTACTGGCGCTGGGCGGCCGGCGTGTAGATCTCGATGCGGTAATGAAACCCGAACAGCCGCTCCACCCGAGGCCGAAAGAAGATCAGCGGGTCGAACGGACACAACAGCGCCGTGCCGCGGTCGGCGCGGGGCACCGCCCGGCCGGCGCGCAGGTAGGCCGGCGCGGGCCAGCCGTCGACCTCGACCCGCTCGATCTCCCCCGCGGCCAGCAGGTCGGCGACGGCCGGCTTGACCTGCTGGGCCGATAGCCGGAAGTAGTCGCGGATGTCGGCCTCGGTCCCCACGCCCAACGCGGTGGCGGCCCGCAACGTGAGTTCGCGGACGGCTTCCTCGTCGTCGACCTCCCGCGCCAGCACGGCCGCGGGCAGCACGCGTTCGACCAGGTCATAATGGCGGGCGAAGCCCACCCGCGTGGCCGTGGTGAGCACACCGGCGGCGAACAGCGCCTCGGCGACCCATTTGGTGTCGCTGCGGTTCCACCAGGTGCCCTTCTTGCGGCGCGGCTCGGCGGCGAGGTGCGCCTCGATCTGTCCGGCGGTGCTGGGGCCAAGTTCGGCGACGGCGGCGACGATGTCGTCGGCGAGTTGGGGGTTGGCCTTGACGATGTGGGTGCCCCAGCGACCGTGGCGGTATTGGCGCATTCGCCAGCGCAGCAGCGGCCAGTCGTCGACGGCCACCAGCGCGGCCTCGTGCGCCCAGTATTCGGCCAGCAGCCGCGCCGGGCGCGGGCCCCAGGCGGCGCGATCCAACACGTCGCGGTCGTAGGGCCCGAGCCGGCTGAACACCGGCGCGTAGTGGGCGCGCACCGCGACCGAGACCGAATCAAGTTGCAGGACTTGAATTCTGGATATCAACCGCTTCAGGTGAGCGCGAGTGATCGGACCGGCGGGCGGCGGACGAGGCGATCCGGCAACGGATCCATGTCCTCGAGCAGCTGATGGGCGTGTTCCGCGACCTCGAAGCGGTTCCGGCCGCGCTCGAGTCGGCCTACCAGGAGCAGAAGAACGCCCCGGAGCCCAGCGTCGTCGTGCCGTTGGACGGCAAAGTCAGCACGGGTTAGCCCGCCTCGAACGGGCGGACGGACGGGGGGCGCCGCGTCGCCGCCGAGGGTTGTCGCACCCGGCCGGTATTCTCGGCGCCGTGTCGATCCCGACCCGCAGGCTGTCGGCCGCGCAAGCCCGGCGAATCGCCGTTGCCGCCCAAGGTTTTACCGAGCCGCCGCCCGCCGGTCCGATCACTCGCGCTCACCTGAAGCGGTTGATATCCAGAATTCAAGTCCTGCAACTTGATTC
>NZ_LZJJ01000059.1:0-2322 GCF_001667625.1 Mycobacterium sp. E1715 | reverse complement strand
GGATGGTCGTCGGTGAGACCATCGCACCCGCGTTCGTCGGCGTGGTGTGGCTGGGCGACAGCGCCCGCGACGGCCTGGGCTGGCTGGTCGTCGCGGGCTTCGTGGTGGCCGTGTCCGCCACGCTCGTGCTGGCGCGCTTCGGCGAAGCGCCGCAACCGCAGGCTGAATCGGTCACCTGACTCAGGGCGTCGCGGCGGTGGTCGCCTCGTGGCCGATGGGATTCCCCGCCGCGGGACTGTAGGCCGTGCCGCGCGCCGGGCGCGTCCACAGCACGCCGCCCTCCGCGCTGATGCCCGCGGCCATCAGCGCGCGCTTGACGATCTTATTGGTCGCCGTCGTCGGCAGGCCGGCGTTGATGCGCACGTAGCGCGGCCAGGCCTTGGGCGACAGGTCCGGTTGCGCGGCAAGGAAAGCCGCGAACTCGCCGGGCCCCAGCTGCGCCCCGTCGCGCAGGACCAGGGCGGCCATTACCTGGTCACCGACCCGGTCGTCGGGCACCGCGTACACCGCGACCTGGCTGACCCCGGGCAGCCGCTCTAGGATCCGCTCGATCGGGCCGGCCGCCAGGTTCTCACCATCCACCCGCATCCAGTCCGCCGTCCGGCCGGCCAGGTAGATCCAGCCGTCGGCGTCCCGGTAGGCCAGATCGCCGGACCAGTACATCCCGTGCCGCATGCGCTCGGCCGTCGCGGCCGGGTCGTTGTAGTAGCCCACGAACGGGCCCGCCCCGGTGGTGTTGACGAGCTCACCGACCGCGGCGTCGAAGTTGGTCAGCGCCCCGTGTTCGTCGAATTCCGCGACGGCGCACTCCTGCAGCGTTGCCGGGTTGTAGACGGCGACCCCGGGATACGGTCTGCCGATCGACCCCGGCGGGGTTCCGTCCTCGCGGACGACGATCACCGCGAACTCGCTCGACCCGAAGCTGTCGACCACGCGGCAGTCGAAACGCCTTGCGAATTCGGCGATGTCGCGGTCGGTGGCCTCGTTGCCGAACGCCACCCGCAGCGGGTTCTCCGCGTCGTCGGGACGTTCGGGGGTGGACAGGATCAAGGCGAGGGGCTTGCCCACGTAGTTGACGTAGGTGACGCGATAGCGGCGCACGTCGTCCAGGAAACCCGATGGCGAGAACCGGGCCGGGACCATGGTGGCGCCGGCACCGATGGCGACCGCCCATCCGGCTGCGACACCGTTCGAGTGGAACAGCGGCATCGACAGGTAACAGACATCGTCGGCGGTGACGTCGTACTGGAAGACCAGGCTGGCGCCGCACATGATCGTCATCGCATGCGCGAGGCGCACGACCTTCGGGTCGCCACTCGTCCCGGAGGTGAAGATCATCATCAACGTGTCGCCGCCGGTGACCTCGCGGTGCGGAACCAGGGGCCCCGCGGCGGCCACCAGTTCGGCGTAGCGCCCGCCGGTGACGTCGAGCACCTGGATCCCGTTGAGGTCCAAGCCGTCCAGCAGGCCCCGGTGTTCGGGGTCGACGAGCAGCAGCTGGCAGTCGGATCGCCGGATGTCGGCCAGCAGTCCGGCCCCGCGCCGCGTCGTGTTGATCCCGCACAGCACGTAGCCGCCCAGCGCGGCCGCGGCCATGGCGCGCAGCATCGCCGGGGAGTTGGGCAGCAGGGCCCCGACGTGGAGTGGGCGGGTCGGCTCGGCCAGGGCGATCAGCGCGGCGGCCTCCGCTTCGGCCTCCGCGAGGTGTTCGCCCCAGGTCCAGACCCGCTCGCCGCAGGCAACGGCCGGGCCGTCGTCGTCGCGACGCTGCCGCAGCAGCTGCTGAACCGTCTCGATCATCGGGTGGTCAGCACCAGCCCCGCGTAGCGCCGGCGTGCCACTTCGTCGCAGTGGCGCCGATAGGCGCCGAACCCGCCGACGTAGGGCATGAAAACCCGTTTCTTGCCCTCGATGTTGGCGCCCAGGTACCACGACGAGGTCGCCTTCGGGAAGAGCGTCTGCTCGGCCGCCTTCGCGACGTGGTCCGTCCAGGCCTCGGCGGCGTCGCGGCGCGGCTCCACGTCCGTCACCCCGAGGCGGCGGGCGGCGAGCACGAGTTCGATGACCCAGTCGACCTGAACCTCGGCGTGCAGGACCATATTGGCCAGCACCGACGGGCTGCCCGGCCCGCTGATGGTGAACATGTTCGGCAGCCCGGGCACCATCAGGCCGAGGAACGTCAGCGGCCCGTCGGCCCACACGTCGCTCAGCCGCACTCCGCCCGGGCCCTCGGGGTCGATGCGGGTCAGCGCGCCGGTCAGCGCGTCGAAGCCGGTCGCGAAGATCAACACGTCGCACGGGTAGGTGGCCGCGCTGGTGCGC
>NZ_LZJJ01000058.1:0-595 GCF_001667625.1 Mycobacterium sp. E1715 | reverse complement strand
CCCGGGCACCGGCAGCCCGATGGGCACCGGGCCCGAGCCCGCGGTCAGTGGGGCGCTGATGGTGGCGTAGACGGTGGTTTCGGTGGGGCCGTAACCGTTGACCATCACCCGCCCGGGCGCCCAGCGTGCGAGGACCTCGGGGGGACAGGCCTCCCCGGCGGCCATCAACGCCACCTGATCCAGTCCGGTCGGCGACAGCGCGGCCAGCGCCGAGGGGGTGTGGCTCAAGACGGTCACGCCTTCGCTGATCAGCAGTGCGTGCAGCTCGTCGGGGGAGCGGGTCAGCTCCTCGGGCACCACCACCAACCGCCCACCAGAAAGCAGGGCACCCCAGATCTCCCACACCGAGAAGTCGAACGCATACGAATGGCATTGGGCCCACACCTGCTCGCATCCCAACCCGATACCCACCTGCAGGCCGTCGAACAAGCGGGTCACATTGGCATGGGTGACCGCCACCCCTTTGGGCACCCCGGTCGTGCCCGAGGTGTAAATGAGGTGCGCCACGTCATCGGGTGCCGGGGCGGCCTACCTGCCCATCGACCCCGCGCTGCCGGATGAGCGGGTCGGGTTCGTGCTGGCCGACGCCAACCCG
>NZ_LZJJ01000057.1:0-4658 GCF_001667625.1 Mycobacterium sp. E1715 | reverse complement strand
GGCCGCGGTCTGGGAGTACCCCGGAACGGCCAACTCCCGTACCGGGGCTATACGTCGAATCACCATGAGCGGCTTGACTATGCGCGAAAAAATTCTGATCGCTGACCGCCCCTACCACCACGCCTATACCATCCTCTCGGGAATCCCCGTCACCGATCACCGCGCCGATGTTCATATATCCACTACGTCTCGCGGATCTCACATCGTATGGAAGGCAACGTTTCGGAGCCGCATTCCGCTCACAGGGCCGCTGATCTGGCTCATGCTGCGCGCGAGCATGCCCACGATGGTGACCGCTCTCGCCCGGGGAGCCGAAGCGCAGCCGACGTAGCCACCGTGCCGGTGAGCATGGATTGCCACCGGTCTCGTCTACAGGATCAAGATGGCCCAAAGCCATTTACCGTCAGCCTCCTTGGTCATTACACGCGGCCCGATGGCGGGCTGGGTTTGGTGCCCCGCGTGGTGGCCGGAGCCAGGCCGTTGTCTTCGCATCGCCGATCACCGCCACCCACACGTGCGGGCGGGTGACCGGAAGTCGTTGATGTTAGCCACTCGCCGCGCAGGGGAGAAGGTTAGGCTGCACGATCTACATGCGGACCAGGGTGAACGGATACGTGTAGGTTCCCGCCGGCGACCCGTTACAACCCGAGGAAAACGAGGAGTCCAACGAGCCAGCAAGCGCGGACGCATCCCATGCGTAGACGTCGTGCGTGGGTATCACGGGGCCGTAGTAGATGTCACCACAACGCAGACCGTCGGGAACGTCGACACTCAAGGTATAGCGGCCATCGGCGAACCGAGCGGTGCCGGTGTACTCGAATGCCCTGGCTACCGGTTGGGGTATCGCGCTCACGCTGACACAGTCACCGCTGCACGACGAAATCGCCCAGATCCAGGTATGGAAGTCGTACCTGCCGGTGATCAAAAGCTGGTAATTGCCGGTTCGCATCTCCGCGTGGGCCACGGGCACGAGCCCGAAGGCCGCCGCCGCCAGGCAGATACCCAGTATGAGCGCCTTCAAGTTCGCTCCATTCTGTTTGGGCCGAAGGATCAGACGACATGCCGTTACCCACCGCAATGGCGGACTGCCCTCGGCGGGGCCGCTGGTCGCGGCTCACATATGCGAGCCGCCGTCCACACGGACTTCGGTGCCGGTGATGAAATAGGCGTCGGGACAGCCCAGCATGGCTACTACGGCGGCTACAGCGTCTGGTCTGGCGAAGATCGCGCCGTCAGCCAGTGGAAGTACGGGCTGAACCTTGCCGAACAAGGAAAAGTCGACGTCAGCAGGTAGGCCCGGACCTACGCTCTGCTTCGATTCTCCTGTGCCATCAGTCATTCCGGAGGAAATTGACCCCGGCTGCACCGAGTTGAACCGGATTCCCTCTTTGCTGAACTCCATTGCCAACGCATGTGTCATCGACTGAATTCCGCCCTTGGATGCGGCGTAGGCGGACATATACGGGTGAGCAAAGGCCGCCGAGGTGGAGCTGAAGTTGACCACGGCTGGACCGACGCCCTCGCGTAGGGCCGGGATCGCCTCGCGGGTCATCAGGAAGGTGCCGACCAGGTTGATACGGAGTACCTGCTCAAAATCGGCCACGGTGGTGTCCAGGAAATGGGCCGAGCGCAGAATCCCCGCCGCGTTGACCAACGTGTCGAGACCTCCCAGCGCCGCGAGCGCCCGGCCGACACCGTCGCGGACGGACTGCTCGTCGCCGACGTCCAACGTCACCGTGGCGAGCCGGTACGCGTACGTGTCGGCCTTGGCCACCGTGTCCTTCAACCCGGACTCGCTGATGTCGGCGGCCACAACTCGTCCGCCTTCCTCCAGCACGCGCAGCACGGTTGCTTGTCCAATGCCCGAGCCACCCCCGCTGATCAAAACGCGGCGATTCGCATATCTCTGAGGACTGTTCACAACGGGGATGGTGCTCCGCGGAATCGGCAATGTCAGCCGCATGTCCCGGTGGGTGGTCCTCTCCTAGGCGGGGAGGGGCCCGGTATGGACCCGGTTCGGGTGCCCTCGCATGGGATCCGCAGCGATGGATAGGCGTCCCGGTAAGCGGGACATCGTGTGGTTCACGTCTCACCCGACTGGGAGGGTTCTGCTCGACGCAGCTCGGACCGATGTGGTGCAGGGCGTGACCCGAGCTGCGATGTCTGGTGTCGACGAGGTGAAGGAGCCACAGCCGGTGATCACGAAGGCGCCCGACCGTTGGTCGCCGGGGCTTTCGTCGTTTGGCGCCAAGCTGGCTGGGCCCATGCAGGCCATCGGGGGACTGGCCGCGATGGCGGCCGATGCGGCGAAGTTCGCTGTCCGCAGGCCGTTTCAGGGACGAGAGTTCCTGGATCAGTCGTGGTTTGTCGCACGCGTCTCGCTGATGCCCACGCTGCTGGTAGCCATTCCATTTACCGTGCTGGTCAGCTTCACGCTCAATATCCTGCTGCGCGAACTGGGTGCGGCCGACCTTTCGGGGGCGGGTGCAGCCTTCGGGGCGGTCACCCAGGTCGGCCCCCTGGTCACGGTGCTGATCGTGGCGGGCGCCGGCGCCACGGCGATGTGCGCCGATCTGGGCTCGCGCACCATCCGTGAAGAGATCGACGCGTTGGAAGTGTTGGGAATCAATCCCGTTCAACGATTGGTCACCCCGCGCATGCTGGCATCGGGACTGGTGGCACTGCTGCTCAACAGCGTCGTCTGCATCATCGGCATCCTGGGCGGCTACACGTTCTCGGTGTTCGTCCAGGACGTCAACCCGGGTGCATTCGCGGCGGGCATCACCCTGCTGACCGGGGTGCCCGAATTGATCATTTCCTCGGTCAAAGCGCTGTTGTTCGGTCTCATCGCCGGCCTGGTGGCCTGCTACCGCGGGCTGACGATCACCGGTGGCGGCGCCAAAGCTGTGGGCAACGCCGTCAACGAGACGGTGGTATACGCGTTCATGTCGCTGTTTGTCATCAACGTCGTGGTGACGGCTATCGGCATCCAGATGACGGCGAAGTAGGCAGACGGTGACGCTGCGAGCGGCATATCCGGGTCTGGCCCGAGAAATCAACAGACCGATCAGCGCGCTGACCGGCATCGGTGACCACGTCGCGTTCTACGGGAAGGCGATCGCCGGGGCCCCGTTTGCGGCCACCCGCTACCGGCGAGAAATCATCCGCTTGATCGCCGAAATCAGCATGGGCGCTGGCACCTTGGCGATGATCGGCGGGACAGTGGTCATCGTCGGATTTCTCACCTTGGCGACGGGTGGGACGCTGGCCATCCAGGGATACAGCTCGCTGGGCAACATTGGCATCGAGGCGTTGACCGGCTTTTTGGCCGCGTTCATCAACGTCCGTATCTCGGCGCCGATTGTCGCCGGCATCGGCTTGGCGGCCACCTTCGGCGCCGGCGTGACCGCCCAACTGGGCGCCATGCGCATCAATGAGGAAATCGATGCGCTCGAAAGTATGGGGATCCGGCCCGTTTCCTACCTAGTGAGCACACGGATCGTCGCCGGTATGCTGGCGATCACGCCGCTGTACTCGATCGCGGTCATCTTGTCGTTCGTGGCCAGCCAATTCACCACCGTGGTCGTGCTGGGGCAATCCGGTGGGCTCTATGGTCACTACTTCTCGACGTTTCTGAACCCAACCGACCTATTGTGGTCATTTCTGCAGGCGATCCTGATGGCCTTGGCCATCCTGTTCACCCACACCTACTACGGCTACTTCGCCAGCGGGGGACCCTCGGGTGTCGGGGTCGCGGTGGGTACTGCGGTGCGCACTTCCCTGATCATCATCGTGTCGGTCACCCTGCTGGTTTCGCTGGCCATTTACGGCGCCAACGGCAACTTCAACTTGTCGGGCTAGGGGAAGAAAGCTGATGTGGAACAACACTGTTCGCCCCTTGCTGGGTCTGGCCACCGTCGGTGTGATCGGCGCGATCGTCGCTGCCACCATCGTGTTGTTCGAAGGCGGTGCCATCGAATCGGTGCCGGTCACGGTGCTATCGCCCCGGGCGGGACTGGTGATGAACCCGGACGCCAAGGTGAAGCTGCATGGTGCACAAGTGGGCAAGGTCTCCTCGATCGACAACCTGCCCGACGGCCGGGCCGCGATTCACCTGGCGATCAATCCCTCCTGGCTGAATCTGATTCCCGCCAATACCGGCGTCGACATCGAATCAACGACCGTCTTCGGGTCGAAATTCGTGCAACTCATCCCACCGCCCGATCCCTCCCCCCAGTCGCTGAAGGCGGGCCAAATCCTTGACTCTGAGCATGTCACCGTCGAAATCGACACCGTGTTCGAGCAATTGGTGTCGGTGTTGTCGCAGATCGAACCGGAAAAGCTCAATGAGACCCTTGGCGCTCTCGCGCAAGCGTTCAGCGGCCGCGGTGACAAACTCGGCCACACCCTGGCCGATCTGGACGCCCTGTTGACCAAGATCGACCCGAGCCTGACCTCCCTGAGGCACGAACTCTCGGTGGCCCCACAGGTGCTCAACGCCTACGCCGACGTGGCCCCCGAACTGGTTAAGACGGTTCAAAACGCGACCCGGCTGAGCGACACCGTGGTCGACCGGCAGCGTGATCTCGACACCGCGCTCATCAGCGCGATTGCGCTGGCCGACATCGGAAACGACGTGCTGGCGGACAACGCGCAGG
>NZ_LZJJ01000056.1:0-837 GCF_001667625.1 Mycobacterium sp. E1715 | reverse complement strand
GTGGCCGTGGGGAGAACAAGCCGTCCAATCCCAGCGACCCGCACGACGGGGTCTACACGGCGGCGCGGCTGGCCCGGGACGAGGGGGTGCCCATCTCGACGATCTCGTTCGGCACCAAGACCGGCGAGATCGAGATGGACGGGCAGCGCGTGGCCGTCCCGGTTTCGACGGACCAGATGAAGACGATCGCCAAGCTGTCCGGCGGGCAGTCCTACACCGCCAGCAACATCGCCGAGCTCAACAAGAGCTACAACGCCATCGAGAAGGACATCGGCTATCGCACCGTGGCCGGGCCGGGCAGCGCCGGGTGGCTGCGCCTGGGCGTGATCACCGCCTTGATCGCGACGGCGCTGGCGCTGCTGATCAACCGGCGGCTGCCGGTCTGATCGTCAGGACGGCAGCCGGCGGTTCAGGAACAGGCCGGCCAGGATCGCGCCGGCCAACGCGACCGCCCCCAGCAGCATCCACGCGAGGCTGGCGTCGCCCTTGACGGTCTCGTACCCGATCTGGCGCTGCAGGGTCGAGTAGACGTTCTTCAGCGACTCCAGGCTGTCGGCATGGAACGCCTGGCCGTCGGTGATCTCGCAGATCTTCTGCAGCGTCTGGTCGTCTACGGGAACCGGGATGGTGGCGCCCTCGTACTCGACGGTGCCGTACGGCGTCCCGAAGGAGATGGTCGAGATCTGCACGCCCGCGGCCTTGGCGGCCCGGGCGGCGGTGAACGCCCCCTGCGGGGCGTTGGCGTCCAGCGGCACGTTCTCCGCGCCGCCGTGTAGACCCCGTCGTGCGGGTCGCTGGGATTGGACGGCTTGTTCTCCCCGCCGTCGGACAGCAGCA
>NZ_LZJJ01000055.1:0-12912 GCF_001667625.1 Mycobacterium sp. E1715 | reverse complement strand
AGCAGGGCGCCGCCGGGTTCGTGCTCAAGGACTCGACGCGCAGCGACATCGTCAAGGCCGTGCTCGACTGCGCGCAGGGCCGCGACGTGGTGGCGCCGTCGCTCGTCGGGGGCCTTACCGCGGAGATCCGTCATCGGGCGCAACCGACAGGACCCGTGCTCAGCGCGCGAGAGCGCGAGGTGCTCAACCGAATTGCGCGCGGCCAAAGCATTCCCGTGATCGCCGCCGAGCTGTTCGTGGCCCCGTCGACGGTCAAGACGCACGTGCAGCGCCTGTACGAGAAACTTGGCGTCAGCGATCGTGCTGCCGCCGTTGCCGAGGCGATGCGGCAAGGCCTGCTCAGCTAGTGGCCGGCCAGTGGTCCGATTCGCTGATCGTCGGACCGTCCGTCCGCAGAAGTGAGTTCGCGACCGCGGCGGCCTCGCCCACCAGGTGGCGGGCCCGCCGTTCCACCTCGTAGAGGTGGCCGGCGCCGACTCCGATGTTGGTCAGCCGTCGGCGGGCGTAGACCAACGGATCGACTCCTGCGGGATGGTTGGTCCGGTAGGTAACCGCCTCGACCATGGCGGGACCTCCGCCGGCGCCGGCTCGCTGCACCGCTTCGCCGACCGAAGCACGCACTGCCGCAACGTCTTTGCCGTCGACCGACGAGACGGGTAACCCGTAGCAGTCGCGCGGCCCGCGGCGCACACCGGACCCGTCGCGGATGCTCTCGACGACGAACACGACCGGAAGCCGCCACGACACCGCGATCCGCGCGGCCGATTGGAACTCGGCGGACTTGGCGGCGTCGTCCCCGATGACGCACACGGTGACCCCGCCTGCGCCCGCCACCTGCTGCCCGTAGGCGTCGCCGATCGCGAACAGAATGGATTGCCTGACCGGGCTCGACGTGCCGAAGATCTGCTTCCATTCGGCGGCGAAGACGCTTTCCTTCGCACCGCCGGCCGCAGGCCTCGTCGGGGCGGTCATCTCGGCGATGGCCGGACCTAACGGTCGGGCGAGGCCGACCTCCTGGGCGTGCTGGAAGTGGCGGATCGCGGTGTTCAGGATGTCGCCCGGCCGAAGCGCCGCGATGGTGCCGACGGCCACGGCCTCCTGGCCGAAGGCGGCCTCCATGGGCCCGTTGAGCAGCCCGTCGATGCGCCGCTCTTCCAACGCCATGTCAAGGAGGCGCAGTACCCACAATTGGCGGTACAGCTCCAGCTGCTCTTCAACGCGTGCGGCCGACAGTTCGGGTGTGCGAGCCATGTGCCGGGTCTCCTAACTCGTCGCGGGATCGTGGCGGCGTCGGCCGGAGCACTGCGACGGACGGGGGTCCGGTCGGTGGCTGAGGTGACTGCCGTTGTACACACGATCAACGTAGGGCGGCAGGGCGGGCCGGAACTCCGCCGATCGGTCCGCAAAGGGGATGAATCTCCGTTCCCCCAATCGGGGGACAGCGCGGCGGCTCAGTCCTGGTCGCGAGGGGTCGGTGACAGCAACTGCTCAGCCGCCGAGTAGGGGTCCCGGTCGCCGTCGACGACCGTCTCGGCGAGCCGGTCGAGGTCCGGCCGGCCCCGCAGCCGGGTCTGCGCCAGCGACAGGATCTGGGCGCGGGCGCGGGCCAGCCGGCGGGCGCGAGTGTCGGTGCGGTGGTGATCCTCAATGGCCGCCATCAATTCCGCGATGCCCTCGCCGCGCGCGGCGACGAGGCTGACGATGGGTGCGTCGGTCTCGGCCCGCAGGTCCCGCACGGTCTGTTCGGCGCCGTCCCGGTCGGCCTTGTTGACGACCACGATGTCGGCGACTTCGAGCACCCCTGCCTTGGCCGCCTGAATCGCGTCGCCCGCACCGGGATTGAGGATGACGACGGTGGGGTCGGCGACCGCGGCGATCTCGATTTCGGACTGCCCCACCCCCACGGTCTCCAGCAGCACGACGTGGTAACCGATCGCCCCGAGCAGCCGAATGGCCGCCGGTACCGCGGCGGCCAATCCCCCGAGGTGACCACGGGTCGCCACCGACCTGATCAACACGTCGGAGTCGTTGATATGCGAGGCCATCCGTATTCGATCGCCCAGGAGTGCACCACCACTGAACGGCGACGACGGGTCCACGGCCAGCACCGCCACCCGGGACCCCCGCTCCCGGTAGGCGCCGACCAGGGCGGCGATCGTCGTGGACTTGCCCGCGCCCGGGGGCCCGGTGATGCCAACGACGTTCACCGATGACGGTTCGAGGCTGGCCAGCACCTCGTCACGGCGCTCGCCCTCGACCAGCGAAAGGAGCCGACCGGCCGCGCGCGGAGATCCGTTGCGCGCGCTGATGATCAGGTCGGCGATCTCCATTTAAGGGGCGGGGACCTCGATGACGGTGGCGGACCCGATGCCGCCGCCGTATAGCCCCTCCCCCAGGATCACGTCGTCGACTTGCGCGGGGTCCCAATACTTCGCCGCCTGGGCGACGACGTGGTGCCCGAGGTGGAAGGCGCTGGTGTCGCGCAGCGTGCCCTTTCGGGCGGTGCCGATGGGTGTGCGCAGGGCGGACACGATGACGGCGTCAGGCACGGGTGTTCTCCAGTTCGACGAGCGCGTCGCGAGTGCCCGAGAGCCCCCGCAAGATTGTGAGAACACTATTCTCTCATTGCGAGTCGGCGTTGCAAGGAGAGATCGGCTCGCGACCAGTCGCAAAATCGCATATACCAGCATCGCGGGGTGCGATTCTGCGGCTGCTCGCAAATCAGGAGGCATCGTCGGCAATGGACGGAATGATCGCGGTCCCGGGCGGCAACGTGTGGTTCGAGCGCATCGGTGGCGGACCGGGCCTTCCCCTGCTCGTCGTGCACGGCGGGCCCGGATTGCCGCATACCTACCTGCGTTCGCTGGAGCGGTTGGCTGACGAGCGCGAAGTCGTCTATTGGGATCAGCTCGGTTGCGGCAACTCCGAGCGCCCGTCGAACCCGGATCTGTGGACCATGTCGCGGTCGGTGGCCGAAATGGATGCTGTGGTAAGAGGACTCGGCCTCAAGGGTTTTCATCTCTTCGGCAACTCGTGGGGCGGGATGATGGCGCAGCAGTACGCGCTCGACGTCCCGTCGGGCGCCGTCAGCCTCACCATCTCCAACAGCATCGCCTCCATACCGGAGTTCTCCCAGATGGTGGCCCGCTTGAAGGCCGAGCTCGATCCGGCGACGCAGTCCGCGATCGACCGCCACGAAGCCGCGGGGACGACGTACACGGCCGAATATCAGGACGCCATTCGCACCTGGAACGAAACCTACCTCTGCCGCGTGCGGCCCTGGCCCCCAGAGCTTTTGGCGGCCTTCGCCAACATGGGAACCGATATCTTCGAGACGATGTTCGGGCCGAGTGACTTCCACATCGTCGGGACGATCCGCGACTGGGACGTGTTCGACCGATTGCCGGAAATCACCTTGCCGGCCCTCGTCCTTGCCGGCAGGTTCGACGAATGCGTGCCCGAACACATGTGGGAGATGCACCGGCGCATCGCTGGCTCGCGCTACGAACTGTTCGAGTCGAGCGCTCACATGCCCTTCATCGAGGAGCCGGCCAAGTTCGATCGGGTGATGCGAGACTTTCTGCGGCATCACGATTCCGCGTGAGCGGCTGTCACATCAGTTCTTCGCCAGCTTGGTGACGATCGAGCGGAAGTCGTCGGTCGTGAAGGACTGGTGCTCGGCCGACAGGGCATAGTCCAGACTGGCGAGGACCGCGCGCTCCAGATGAATGTTGAGCACCCGTTTGGTGCTTTCCACCGCCTGCTGAGGCAGCTCCAAAATCTTTTTCGCACAAGCGGTTGCGTCCGCGACGGGGTCGGCGGACACGTGGTTGGCCAACCCCAGCTCGACGGCGCGCTGGGCACTGATGCGGGTGCCCGTCAAGGCGAACTCCTTGGCCAGCAGCAGGCTGATATGCAGTGGCCAGGTCAGCGGACCGCCGTCGGCGGCCACCAATCCCACCTGCACGTGCGGATCCGCGAGGTAGGCCTCTTCGGCGATGTAGACGATGTCGCTCAGGGCTACCAGGCTGCAGCCCAGCCCTACGGCCGGGCCGTTGACCGCGGCGACCACCGGAATTCGGCACCGCGCCATGCCCAAGACGATCTCGCGGCCGTCCCGAATGGTTTTGGCGCGCAAGTCGGCATCGGTCGACAGCTCCTTGAGGTAGGAGAAATCCCCGCCCGCCGAGAACGCCCTGCCGGCCCCGGTGATGACCGCCGCGCGGGCCGTCGGGTCATCGGTCAGTCGCTGCCACAGTCGCGCGAGTCCGACGTGCAGATCGTCGTTGACCGAATTGAGCGACTCCGGCCGGTTCAAGGTGATGATCCGCAGCGGGCCGTCGGCTTGGACGTCGATTTCGGCAGGCATGTCGTACACGTCAGACTCCTTTTATGGTCGTGACCCGCTTCACCCGGGCTCCGCCCGCGCTCGCGATCACTCCGGCTATGGTCGTGACCCGCTTCACCCGGGCTCCGCCCGCGCTCGCGATCACTCCGTCTATGGTCGTCACCCGCTTCACCCGGGCTTCGCCCGCGCTCGCGATCACTCGGACAATCCCAAGATGCGTGAAGCGATGATGTTCTTTTGTATCTGCGATGTCCCGCCCATCACACTCTGCGCGCGGCTGTACAGGTAGGCGCTGAGCAGGTCCGGATCTCGCGTCCCGCTGACCGCCAGCGCAGCGTGTCCGACGGACTGCTCGACCCAAGTCATCAGCAGCTTGTCCAGCGATCCCTCGGGCCCGTGCGAGACACCGTCGAGCTGTTCGGACAGCCGCCGCCGCACATGATGCGTCAGCATCTCCGACTGGACCGCCGCCCACGCCAGCTCCTCGGACACCGGTCCTTCGGTGCGCGCGTACAGGCTTCGCACGAGTTTGCCGTAGCGCGCCGCGTAGCCGAGCGTGGACGGTTCGCGCTCATGGCCGACGACGGTCATGGCCACCGCCCAGCCATCACCCGGGGCGCCGACCATCCTGTCGGCCGGAACCTTCGCGTCGTCGAAGAACACCTGGCCGAATTCGTTGGTCACACCGTTGATCATGCGCAACGGACGTTGTTGCACACCAGGCTGTTTCATTTCCAGCACGAACGCCGACAGGCCACGGTGACGTTTGGCCTCCGGGTCGGTGCGGGCCAGCAACAGGCACCAGTCCGCAACGTCGGAGTAGCTGGTCCAGATCTTGTGCCCGTTCACCACGTAGGTGTCGCCCTCGAGGCGAGCGGTGGTGGTCAACGAGGCCAGGTCGGAGCCGGCGCCGGGCTCGCTGAAACCTTGGCACCATCGCTCGGTGCCGTCGATGATGCCGGGCAGGAAGCGTTGACGCACTGCGTCATTGGCGTGCCGGCCGATTCCGTAGATCAGGTAGCCGACGCTGGGACGCGGCGGGGCGCCGGCCCGGGCGAGTTCCTCGTCGACGATGACGTCATAGACGGGCGGCAGCTCCCGCCCGCCGTACTCGCGGGGGAACGACAGCCCGAAGAATCCCTCTCGATACAGGGCCTCGTGCCATTCGGCCTGACGGGCCCAGTATTCGTCGCCCGACCCGGAGAACTCTCCCGCGTGCACGGAAAGCCAGGACCGCAGCCGCTCCCGGAACGCTGCCTCCTCTGGTGAGTCACGAAAGTCCAAGATCGATCTCCTTCAACGCGACGGGCCACAGTTCCGTCGATAGCAGGGCGCGCCGCAGGTAGACGTGCACCACGCAGTCCCAGGTGTTGCCGATGCCGCCGTGTACCTGGATGGCCGTCTCACAGACGGTTCGGGCGGCTCGCGCGCAGTAGACCTTCGCGACCTGGGCGGCGCGGATGGCGTCGGCGGGCGGCAGCTCGTCGACAGCCCACGCGGCATGCCGCGACACGCTGATCGAACCCTCAATCAGCGCACGGCTTTCGGCCAGCAGGTGGGCGATCGCTTGGTAGGACCCGATCTGCTTGCCGTACTGTTCGCGGATCTTGGCGTAGTCGCACGCGACGGCGTGCGCACCGCGGGCGATCCCCACCAGGTCCGCCGTCGTGGTGACCAGCGCGAGCGCGCGCCATTGCGCGGCGATGTCGGGGGACACCTCGCCCAGCGCCGCCGGAGTTCCCGCGATCCTGGCGTCGGCGCGGGTCAGGTCCGCACCGTCGGTCGGGCCCCCTACGTCCGCGGCGAGGACCTCGCCACCGGCCAGGCTCAGGGCCCGCTGGGCGCCGCGCGCGTCGATCGCGCGACCGTCGACCGCGATGGTCGCGCCCGCGGCGTCGGCGCCGACGTGGCGGGTGAGATCGTCCGCGAGCACCGGGCCGAGAAACGGCGCGTCGATCAGCCGTCGTCCGAATTCCTCGGCGACGATGGCCACTTCGACGCCCGACGCCCCGTCGGAGCGCAGCGACCGCCACCCCGTCCCCGCGAGTTGCTTGTCCAGACGCGTAATCCGGCTCTGGTCGTCGAGGTCCTGCACCGCCGACGGCCCCAGGTCGTCGGCCAGTTTGGCGGCAGCGTCACGCAGTTGCTGTTGTTCAGCCGTCAGACGTACGTCCATAGCGCTCCTTCAGCACTCGGCGCAGCACCTTGCCCGAGGGCAGGCGAGGGATGTCGGGCACGAACACGACGCGGCTCAGGTGTTTGTAGGAAGCCAGCCGCTGATCGACGCGGGCCGTGAGTTCGCCGGCATCGACGGGTGCGCACGTCGCGACGGCGGCGACCACCGCCTCCCCGTTGATTCCGTCGGGCACGCCGAACACCGCGCAGTCCTTGACGGCGGGATGGCCGTGTAGCACCGTCTCGATCTCGGCGGGCGCCACCTGAAATCCGCGCACCTTGATCATCTCCTTGAGGCGATCGGTGATCCGCAACCAGCCTTCGCCGTCGAGCCAGCCGACGTCACCGGTCCGGTACCAGCCGTCATGGATCACCTCAGAGGTTGCTTCGGCCGGCAGGTAGCCGGCCATCAGCGATGAAGAGCGGGCCTGAATCTCACCGACCTCGCCGCGGCGGACCGGCTCACCCGTCTCCAGTGAGACCACCCGCACGTCCACGCCCGGCACCGGGCGACCGACGGCGTCCAGCCGGGCTCCCTGGATCGGATTGCAGGCGATGACAGGCAATTCCGTGGTTCCGTACGCCGGAACCCAACCGACGCCGGTGCGCCGGGTGACCGCCTCGGCGACGTGGGCGCTGACCGGCGTCGCCCCCCACATGATGTAGCGCAACGAGGACAGGTCGTAGGACTCGAGCCTGGGATGCGAGGCGATGGCCAGCGCGATGGGCGCGACCGCCATTTCGACTGTGATGCGGTCGGTTTCGATGTGATGCAGCATCCGGTCGACGTCGAACCGGGGGTGCAGCCGCACGCGGACGCCGGTGCGCAGCGCCGTCAGGATGTTGAGCAGCCCGAGGATGTGCGACGGCGGCGTGGCAACCTGAATGCGGTCGCGCACCGTGAGCTGCAGCGCCCCGCGCCAATGCCGGACGGCCTCGTCGAGCGCCGCGTGGGTGTGCCGGACGGCCTTCGGCAGCCCAGTGGTGCCGGAACTGAACACCAGCACCGCGTCGGACCGTGGCGACGGCGCCGAGGGCGTCGACTCCCCGGGCGCGATCGGCTCGTCCAGGTGCAGCATCGGCATCGCGCCTGCCAGCACCGGGTGGTCACCGACCGCGTGAGCGGGTTCGGTCAAGGCGAGCGCGTGGTCGACTTCGTCACGCTTCCAGGCCGGACTGATCAGCACGGCCGTCGCCGCCAGGCGCCAGATCGCCAGCAAGACGGCGACGAACTCCGGCCGATTGGACGCCATGATCGCGACGCGCTGACCCGCGCCGACACCGTTCTTGGCCAGGATTGCGGACCAGCCGGCGGCCAATGCATCCAACTGAGGCAGGCTGAAACGCCGTTCCTCGAACACGACCGCGGCCGGCTCGGTCACGTCCCGTCCTTCCCTGACAGGCCGGGCTGACCTGACATCCCCACAAGCTTGAGAAGATCCTATCGCTCTGTGAGAATAGTATTCTCTATAGTGAAGAATGCAAGTACGGGAGGGTGGTGACGATGGCAGTCACCCGAAGCATCGAGGAGACCCCACGGGTGACAGATCCGTCGAACGGCTCCGTTGCGGGCACGGTCACCATTCACATGGACCGCAAGAAGGTCTCGGTGCCGATAATTCCCGGCGAGACGCTGTTGGAGAGCGCGCGGCGGGCCGGCCTCGAGCCGCCGTTCAGTTGCGAGGCGGGCAATTGCGGCACGTGCATGGCCAGGCTCGAAGAAGGCCATGTGACCATGCGGGTCAACGATGCTCTCGACGACGACGAGGTCGCCGAGGGCTACATTCTGACGTGCCAGGGCGTGCCGGAAACGGATTCGGTCACGGTGCGCTACGAGTAGCACCCGAAGAGAGGTGGCGGCGATGGCCAAGGGAATCATGTACGTCGAAAGTCGGCCCTGTTCGCCTGCGCGCGACCAGGAATACAACACCTGGTACGACGAGGTGCACATCCCCGAACTGCTGGCGCTCGACGGAATCGTCGCGGCGCGACGGCTGCGCCCTCTTGACGGGCAGGGCCCCTATGTCGCCATCTACGAACTCGAAGGCGACGATCTGCAGGCCATCTTGGACAACATGATGGCCAACGCCGGGCAGCTGCACATGTCCGATGCGTTGCTATTGGATCCCGCGCCGATCCCTCGATTGCTCGAGACGACGAGCGAGCGGAGCCGCTGAGCCGATGGACGTCGATGACTTGATCCTGGTGAGCATCGACGACCATGTGGTCGAGCCGCCGGACATGTTCCTGCGCCACGTGCCCGACAAGTACAGGGAGGAGGCCCCGATCGTCGTGACCGACGCTCACGGCGTCGACCAGTGGATGTACCAGGGCAGGCCGCAGGGCGTGAGCGGGCTCAACGCGGTGGTGTCGTGGCCGGCCGAGGAATGGGGCCGCGACCCGGCCGGTTTCGCCGAAATGCGCCCGGGCGTCTACGACGTCCACGAGCGCGTGCGGGACATGAACCGCAACGGCATCCTGGCCTCGATGTGCTTCCCCACCTTCACCGGATTCTCCGCGCGGCACCTCAACATGACGCGTGAGGACGTCACGCTGGTGATGGTGTCGGCCTACAACGACTGGCACATCGACGAGTGGGCCGGCTCCTACCCGGAGCGCTTCATCCCGATCGCCATCCTGCCGACCTGGACCCCCGAGGGCATGTGCGCCGAGATCCGCCGGGTCGCGGCCAAGGGCTGCCGGGCGGTCACGATGCCGGAATTGCCTCATTTGGAAGGGCTTCCGAGCTACCACGACGACGACTATTGGGGCCCGGTGTTCCGCACGCTGTGCGAGCAGAACGTGGTGATGTGCCTGCACATCGGCACCGGGTTCGGGGCGATCAGCATGGCCCCCAACGCGCCGATCGACAACCTGATCATCCTGGCCACCCAGGTCTCGGCGATGTGCGCCCAGGATCTGCTGTGGGGGCCTGCCATGCGCAACTACCCCGAACTTAAGTTCGCGTTCTCCGAGGGCGGCATCGGGTGGATCCCGTTCTACCTGGACCGCAGCGACCGCCACTACACGAACCAGAAGTGGCTGCGCCGGGACTTCGGGGACAAGCTGCCCAGCGAGGTCTTCCGCGAGCACTCGCTGGCCTGCTACGTCACCGACAAGACGTCGCTGAAGCTGCGCCACGAGATCGGCATCGACATCATCGCCTGGGAATGCGACTACCCGCACTCGGACTGCTTTTGGCCGGACGCCCCCGAGCAGGTGTTGGCCGAGCTGAACGCCGCCGGGGCCGACGACTCCGACATCAACAAGATCAACTGGGCCAACGCCTGCCGGTTCTTCAGCTGGGATCCGTTCGCGCGGACGCCGCGGGAGCGGGCGACCGTGAAAGCCTTGCGCGCCAATGCCCTTGACGTCGACGTGTCGATCCGGTCGCGCGCCGAGTGGGCGCGGCTCTATCGGGAGAAGCAACTCGCCAAGCTGCCGTAGCGCGGCAGTGCCGCCGAATGTGCGGCTAGCTTCACACTCGCGCGGCTGGCCTCATCGAGTGCGCCCCGGCGCCTCCCTGGCAGCTTCGACCGCGATGCCGGCCACGGCGACGCTCACTCGCCGAAGTAATGGCCGGCGTCGAGATCCTCCAGCAGCCCGGCCCGTTCGGGGTTCCAGTCAAGTTCCTTGCGCGTCAGCGCGCTCGACGTCGGATTGTCCAGCGCCGCAAAGAGTGCAAGGAAGCCGAAATGACCGGCATCCTCGGCCGGAATGCTCACCGTCGGCACACCCAGGTGGCGGCCGATTACGGCGGCGATGTCGCGGAACGCCACGCCTTCGTCGGCCACGCCGTGCAAACGCGTACCCGCGGGCGCATTTTCGAGCGCCAGCCGGTACAGGTGGGCGGCGTCTAGCGTGTGCACCCCCGGCCAGCGGTTGGTCCCTTCGCCGATGTAAGCGGACTTCCCGCTGTCGCGGGCCGTGTTGATGAGGTGATGCGTGAAGCCGTGGTGGTCGAGATCGCTGTGCACGATCGGGGATAGCCGGATCACCGACGATCTCACCCCACGCTCGGCCAGCGCGATCACCGCGTTCTCCGAGTCGACCCGCGGTCCCCCGGGCAATGTGTCCTGTTCGGTGCTGGGGCCGTCATGCCCCAGCAACGACAGAAGCAGCGTTCCCGAGGTGCTGACGAAGGGCCGGTCGGAGCCGACGAGCGCCTCCCCGATGGCCTCGACGGCCCGCAGATCCGCCTCGGCCGCCGCCACGAAGTTGTCGAAATCGTGTTTGAAAGCCAGGTGGATGACGCCGTCGGACGCCGCGGCGGCGGACCGCAACCCGTCGAGGTCGTCGAGGTCGCCGCGGTGCACCCGCACGCCCTTCGCCGTCAGCGCGGCGGCCGACTCGTCGGAGCGGGCGAGGCCGGTGACTTGATGACCCGCACGCACGAGCTCGTCGATGACGGCCGAACCGATGTGCCCGCTGGCGCCAGTGACAAAGACATGCATGGAAATCCCTTTCGCTGTTTCGTATTCGCCGGCTTCCAGTCAATGACCGCGGCAGACCGACTGTCCAAGACCTGTTTCATATGGCGTGATACCGAATCGGCATCACCGCATGTCACCGGCACCTTCGGTGCGGATGTCAGTTGCCGGCGCCGTTACACTCTCAGCATGGCCCGTTCCGTATTGCCCGTGATCGACCTCGATCTGCGGTTGGTCGGATATTTCGTCGTGGTGGCCGAACACCGGCACTTCGGCCGCGCCGCGACCGCGCTGCGCGTAGCGCAGCCGTCGTTGAGCCGGCAGATCCGCCGGCTCGAGCAACAACTGGGTGTTCGACTCCTGGATCGCACGCCGCAAGGCACCAGGCTGACGGAGGCGGGAGAGGTGTTCCTGCCCCGGGCCAAGGCCCTGCTGCGCTCGGCCACGCAAGCCGCGGCACAGGCCCGGGCCGCCGCCCAGCCCAGCCGAATCGCGATCGGATACACGACCGGGATGATCGTCACCCCCGCGGTGCGCGAGATGCGCCGCGAACACCCCGACGCCGAAGTGCAAGTCTCGCATCTGGATTGGGGCCAGGCCCTGGACGCGTTGCTCGGACATCGAGTGGACGCCGTGGTGACCCGGCTACCGTTCCCGACAGACGGCCTGCACGTGACCATCCTCTACGACGAGCCCCGGGTGCTGGCTATGTCGGTCGACCACCGCCTCGCGGGCCGGGACTTCGTCACGCTGGACGACATCGCCGACGAGCCGATGCCCCGAGTCCGTGACTCCGACCCGGCGTGGAATGCCTTCTGGCGCATCGATCCCCGGCCCGATGGCCGCCGGGCGCCCGATGGACCGTTCATCGACGCGCTCGAGGACAAGTTCGAAGTCATCGCCTCCGGGCAGGCGGTGGCAATCACTGCCGGGTTCCGCGGCAATGCCCTGCGGCCCGACATCACCACCGTCCCGTTGCAAGGCGTCGAGCCCTGTCACGTGGTGTTGGCGACGCGCGCCGGGGACCGCAGTCGGCTGGTGGCGGCCTTCCGTAAGCTCGCCGAGGCGCACCTGAGGGGTCCGGTGTCCTGACGCCGGCGTGAAACCACCGTCGCGCTCGCGAGCGGTGCGCGCTAGACCTGGGGCAGCTCCGGCGGCGGACGGTATTCGGGGTCGTAACCGGAGACGTGGATCGGGCTACCGACGAGCCGGAAATCGCCGGCCGTGACAATGATTTCGGGGGTTGCTTCGAGCGCCTCCGGCAGGGTCCTGACGGCCGCCGCCGGCACTCCGAGCGGACGCAGTCGGCGTTCCCACCCCGCGGCGGTGTCGGTCGCCAGCATCGCCGTGACGACGGCCAGCACCTCGTCGCGGCGGGACACCCGTTCGGACATCGTCTCGAACCCCCCGATGCCCGCCTCGGTGGCGAAGGACTTCCAGAAGCCGTCGTGCGTGATGAACAACGCCAGATACCCCTCGGCGGTCGGAAAGAGCTGCGCCGGAACGTAATACGAGTGCGCGCCATAAGGACGCCGCTGCGGCTCGACACCGTCATTGAGGTAGGCGGACGCGTGGTAGTTCAGCTGCGACAGCATCACGTCGCGCAGCGAAACGTCGACTTGTCCTCCGGTTCCGGAGATGATCTTGGCCAACAGCCCCAGCGCCGCGGTCATCCCGGTGGAGTTGTCGGCCGACGAGTAACCGGGCAGCGTCGGCGGGCCCTGCGGGTCGCCGGTCAGGGCGGCGGTGCCGACGCCCGCCTGCACGACGTAGTCGAAGGCCGGATCGTCGCCGCCGTACAGGCCGAATCCGGTGATCGCGACGCACACGATCCGCTCGTTGTGCCGCCGCAATCTCTCATAAGTCAATCCCAGCCGGCGGATCGCCGACGGCACCGTGTTGTGGATGGCCGACGAGCGCGCGATCGGCGACCACATCGCGCCGAAGATCACCAAGGCC
>NZ_LZJJ01000054.1:0-629 GCF_001667625.1 Mycobacterium sp. E1715 | reverse complement strand
ACCTGCACATCGTCGGACCCAACATGGCCACCCAGCCCTACGGCATCGGGGTCAACCTGACCAACACCGGGCTGGTCCGGTTCGTCAACGGCACCCTGGAGCGGATCCGCCGGGACGGCACGTGGAACACGTTGTACCGCAAGTGGTTGACGGTGCTGGGGCCCGCGCCCGCGCCACCGACGCCGAGGTATCTGGACTGATGGCCGAGTCGGAGAAGATCGAGCAGCCGGAAACCGGCGCCGACGAAAGCCCGGGCACCCAGCCGCCGGACACGCAGGGCGGCTGCCCGACCACGGGGCGCATCCAGGCCACCCAGGCGCTGTTCCGACCCGACTTCGACGATGGCGACGACGACTTTCCGCACATCTCGCTGGGCACCCTGGACAGCGATCCGCAAGACCGGGTGACGGTGGGGACGCGGGTGCTGCCACCGGTCCGCCACCTCGGCGTCGGTGGCGCGGGCGCGGGCCCCAGCACCGTCAACCACTTGCGGTACAACGTGTTCCACGTGCCGTCCCGGCGGATCCGCTCCAGGGTGCCGTTGACGAACCGGACCAGCCCGGTGTTGGTCAGGTTGACCCCGATGCCGTAGGGCTGGGTGGCCATGTTGGGTCCGACGATGTGCAGGT
>NZ_LZJJ01000053.1:0-9672 GCF_001667625.1 Mycobacterium sp. E1715 | reverse complement strand
GACGCCGCCGAGGCCGCCACCCGCAGCGCCGACGGTCGGCCGCGAGCCAAATTCACCGAGGTCGCCGACATGCTCGCCGCCGCTGCCGCCGCCGGCCCGCCAGCCGCGGGCATCGACGGCGTCGGGCTGCCGGTCCCGCACCAGCTCGGCCAGCGCCTCGGGCTGCCCCACCGGATCGCCGAGCCTGCCGGCGTTGAAGTCGGCAACCAGGGCGTGAACGGTCTGCAGCGAACACGACTTGTTCGTGCCGATGAACCCGCTCGGGCCGCGCTTGATCCAGCCCGCGACATAGGCTCCGGACACCGGCTGCCCGGAGTCGGGGTCGACCACGCGCCCGCCCTCGTTCGGAACGACCGCCGCGGACTCGTCGAACGGCAGGCCCGCAATCGGCTTGCCGCGGTAGCCGATCGACGTCAGCACCAGGCCGGCGTCCAGCCTGCGCAACTCGTCGCCCCCGGTCGCTGCGAACTCCACGCCGGTGGCGCGTTGCTCACCCAGAACCCGCTTCGGGGGGAGCTGGTAGGCCAGCCGGATCCGCGGACGGCCGTTCCCCTGGGCCGGCGACGAGTCGTCGCCGAGCGTGGTGAGGATTTCCAGCTTGCGTTTCGTCAGGCCGTCCGTCGCGGTAGCGAGGTCGGCCGCGACCCGCTCGTGGTCGGCCGCGCTGAGCACGACATCGGACGAGCCCGTGAGCCCGATCAGTTCGGGCAGGGTGAACGCCGAATGGGCGGGGCCGCGCCGGGCGGCGACCACTACTTCGCGGACCGCCGAAGCGCGCAGCGTCACCAGCGCACGGTCGGAGATGTCGGTGCGCGCCAGGTCGTCGGGGTTGGCCGTGAGCACACGGGCCACGTCCAGGGCGACGTTTCCGTTGCCGATGATCACCACCCGCTCATGGCTGAGATCGACTGGCAGACTGGCGAACTCGGGATGCCCGTTGATCCACGCAACCAATTCGGTGGCTGTTCCGGTGCCCGGCAGGCCCATGCCCTCGATCTGCAGGCGACGGTCGTCGGGGGCCCCGACGGCGTACAACACGGCATGGTGGTGGGCGAGCAGATCCGCGTGGCTCAAGTGCCTGCCGACCTCGACGTTGAGGTAGAACCGGAAGCGCCGGTGACCGGCGACTCGATCGAACAGCCGCGTGACGCGCTTGGTGTTCTGATGGTCGGGCGCCACCCCGGCGCGCACCAGCCCGTAGGGCGTCGGCAGCTTCTCAAAGACGTTGACCCGCACGCCATGCTGCGTGAGCAGTTCGTCGGCGGCATACATGGCCGCCGGCCCGGACCCGACGATGGCCACGGTCAGTGGCCTGCGGTGGGCACGCACCTGGGCGGCCGGGATCACCGGCGCCAGCTTCGACGTCGGGGGCAATTTCTCGTCCGCGGGGCGGTCCGGGTAGAAGGACGCGTTGATCTCGACGAACGGCAATTGCTTGACGTCCAGGCGGGTGTCCGGCGCGATCGCGCCGACGGGACAGGCGCTCACGCACGCTCCGCAGTCCACACACGCCACCGGATCGATGTGGAGCATCTCCGAGGTGGCGAAGCCGGGCTCATCGGGCGTGGGGTGAATGCAGTTCACCGGGCACGCGAAAACACAGGACCCGTCGTTACAGCACGACTGGGTAATGACGTGCGGCATAGGCGATTACCCGCGCGGTCCTAGGCGGCCGGCGCCGCGGCCAGGTGCTGACGCTGCGGCTCGCTGCGGTAACGCGACGGCTTGCCGTCGATCTTGCAGAGTCGCCACATGAGCCGCGCGGAACGCGTCTCCATCAGCCCGGTGTCGTGGGCCAGCATCCGGACATCACCGAACATGTCGCTCAACCACTTTCGCGATTCCGGCGACCGGAAGAACAGCTCCCGCTTCACCTCGCGCGGGATGTCGAACTCCTGCCAGAACGCTTTGGGGGGCACCACGATTGCCCTGCAGAGGACCTTCATCGTCAGGGGCAGGTACAGCGCCGTCCAGAACCGCTGCCTGCGTGTCAATTGCGGCACCCGCTTGCGCAGGAACTCATGGGCGAAGGAGATGTGCCGCGCTTCCTCGGCGACGTGAATGGCCATCACCCGTTCCATGATCGGGTGCAGCGACTTGCCCTCGCGCAGAACGTTTTTCTGCGTGTGATCGATCGGCTCTTCCCCGGCGAGCACGCCGATGAAGAACGCCACCGGCAACGGACCGGCCACCAGCGGAACCAACGGCGAGAGCCACTTGAGCAGTCGCGGCATGCCCGGGACGTCGGCGCCGACGCGGTTGACCATCTCCTGGAACATCATGGTGTGGTTGCACTCTTCGACGGATTCGTGCAGGCAGTACCGGTATTCGGGGGACCCGTTGGGCACCCAGAACGTGTAGTTCATCAGGCCGCGGATCAGGATCGACTCGAAGTGCAGCCCTACCTTGGCGACGTTGGCCTGGCGCCACATGCCGATTTTGATCTTGCGCTCGTCGGACTGCGCCTGGTACCAGGGATGACGCCCCAGCGGGTCGGTCGCCGGCAAGATCCACCGAGGATCGTTCTCGGTGACGGCGAATTCCGGTGAGTCCCAATCGATGTCGGTGTACGGGTTGAAGTTCCGCCGCACCGACCCCTCGGACAGTGTGGCAAGCGTGTTGACGTACTCGGTATCGTCGCGCACTTCCATATTGCGGCGCCAACGCCGAACCATGCGTGTCCTGGCCATATCCAAGCCTCCCCAACGAGGTTTACATTTGGACGTGCTGTGTCCAGACAGTACCGCAGGTACCGCATATCTTCCAGACCCCCGGCGGGCACTGTGGCCTGACCAGTGGTCAGCGTTTTGGTGTGCCCTGCGTCACACCCCGTTGAACACTCCGCTGTGCGCGGCCAGGCGTTTTGCGCCGGAGGAAGGGGTCGCCAGTCGGACCGCCGCATGGCGGGCCACGTCCGCTCACTACCCTGATGAGCATGGCTGACCAGCTCGAGATTCCCTCTGACATCAAACCCCGCGACGGCCGCTTCGGATGCGGCCCTTCCAAGGTGCGGCCAGAACAATTGGAGGCGCTGACGACCACCGCGGCCCCGCTGTTCGGCACATCGCACCGGCAGTCGCCCGTCAAGAATCTGGTGGGGCGGGTCCGGTCGGGGCTGGCCGACCTGTTCTCCGTACCGGACGGTTACGAGGTCATCCTCGGCAACGGCGGCGCGACGGCGTTCTGGGACGCGGCGGCGTTCGGACTGATCGACAAGCGCTCGCTGCACCTGTCCTTCGGCGAGTTCAGCTCGAAGTTCGCCTCGGCGGTCGCCAACAACCCTTTTATCGGCGACCCGATCGTCATCAAGGCGGACGCCGGCAGCGCACCCGAGCCGCAGAGCGATCCCTCGGTCGACGTGATCGCCTGGGCGCACAACGAGACGTCGACCGGGGTGGCGGTGCCGATCCGCCGTCCCGCCGACTCGGGCGAGGCCCTGGTCGTCATCGACGCCACCTCCGGCGCGGGCGGACTGCCGGTGGAGATCTCCGAGACCGATGCCTACTACTTCTCGCCGCAGAAGAATTTCGCCAGCGACGGTGGCCTGTGGCTGGCCATCATGAGCCCGGCAGCCCTGGCGCGGGTCGAATCCATTGCCGGGTCCGGGCGTTGGGTCCCCGACTTCCTGTCGCTGCCCATCGCGGTGGACAACAGCCTGAAGAACCAGACGTACAACACCCCCGCGGTCGGCACCCTGGCGCTGATGGCCGAGCAGATCGACTGGATGCTGGGCAACGGCGGGCTGGAGTGGTGCGTCAAGCGCACGGCCGACTCGTCCCACCGGTTGTACTCGTGGGCCCAGGAGCGGCCCTACACCACGCCATTCGTCGCCGACCCCGCCCTGCGGTCCCAGGTGGTGGGCACCATCGATTTCGCCGACGACGTCGACGCCGCGGCAGTCGCGAAGATTTTGCGGGCGAACGGCATCGTCGACGTCGAGCCGTACCGCAAACTCGGCCGCAACCAGTTGCGGGTCGGGATGTTCCCTGCGGTCGACCCCGACGACGTCAGCGCCCTGACCCAGTGCGTCGACTGGGTAGTCGAGCGGCTGTAGCCGGGCGAGCGGGGGCGGGGCCAGGCCCGCAGCCGGGCCGTAACCCGCTCGCAATCAGCACGCAACCGCCCAGCGTGTCAGCACCGGTTGTGGGCGTTAGCTGAACTAGAGTGCGCACCAGACGGGTCCGTCGACCTGCACGGAGCCTGCGAGGAGAAGCCATGCGGGAACTCAAAATGGTTGGGGTCGATGCCGACGGCAAAAACATCATCTGCGAAGCCGGCGATCGGGGGGAACCGTTCAAGCTCGCCGTCGACGATCAACTGAAAGCCGCCGTGCGCGGCGAGACCGTGTCCTCAGATCAACCGCAGCTCGATATCCAGGTCACAAACATGTTGAGCCCCAAAGAGATTCAAGCCAGGATCCGGGCTGGCGCCTCGGTCGAGCAGGTGGCTGCGGCGTCGGGCTCCGACATCTCGCGGGTCCGCCGGTTCGCGCATCCGGTTTTGCTGGAACGTGCGCGCGCCGCCGAGCTGGCAACGGCCGCTCATCCGGTGCTCGCCGACGGTCCCGCGGTACTCACGTTGCTGGAGACGGTGAGCGCCGCCCTGGTGACGCGCGGCTTGGAACCGGACAGGCTCAGCTGGGACGCCTGGCGCAACGAGGACAGCCGCTGGACCGTGCAGCTCGCGTGGAAGGCCGGCCGGTCCGACAACATCGCGCACTTCTCCTATGCCCCCGGCGCGCACGGCGGAACGGTCACGGCCGTCGACGACGCTGCCAAGGAGCTGATCGACCCGAACTTCGACCGTCCGCTGCGGCCGCTCGCGCGGGTGTCCCACGTCGACTTCGAGGAGCCGGTGAAGCCGCCCGCCGCCGCTGCTCCCGAAGACAAGCCCGCTCCCCCAGAGCAGCCGGTGCACACCCGACGGGGCAAGCCCGTCATCCCGGCTTGGGAGGACGTGCTGCTCGGCGTGCGCTCGGGGGGACAGCGCTAGACGGACGGTCGGCGCTACCGCGCCACCGTCAGCGACAGCAGCGTCAGCCACGCGCCCGCGACCCCGACCCCCGCGCCCAGCAGGAACCAGCGCAGCACCAACTTGTGCCGCCAACCCCACAGCGTGGGCGCCAGCCCGCCGGCCGCGACGACGTTGAGCCCGACGGCCAGCAGTGGATGCACCCGGATGAGTCCCAGACTCAGCACCACGATGGCGGCCCCGGTCACTGCGGCGACGAACCCGGCAACCGTCAATCCCGTTGCCCAGGGCACGGAATCGTCGGTCACGACCCGAGCCTAGCCCGCTCGTAGAACGCCAAAGCGGCCGCGGTGGCGACGTTGAGGGAGTCGGTGCCGCGCGACATCGGGATCCGCACGCGCACATCGCTCGAGCGCAATGCGGCCGGCGTGAGCCCCGGCCCCTCGGCGCCGACCAGGACGGCGACGCGGTCGTCGCGGACGGCCGCCATGGCCTCGGGCAGGGCGCAGGCCCCGGCATCCGGAGTCATCGCCAGCAGTCGAAATCCGTTTTCCCTCAGCATCGACAGCTCCGCCGGCCAGTCGGCCGCCCGCGCGTACGGGACCAGCAGGGCGTGGCCCATGGAGACGCGCACGGCGCGCCGGTAGAGCGGGTCCGCGCAACCGCTGCCGAACACCACCGCGTCCACGCCCAGTCCGGCCGCGTTGCGAAAGATGGAACCGAGGTTCTCGTGGTCGTTGACCCCCTCGAGCACCGCGACGGTGCGGGCGCGCCCGACCAGTTCGGCAAGCCCGGGCTCCGGCACCCTGCGGGCGGCCGCCAGCACGCCGCGGTTCAGGTGAAAGCCCACCACCTGAGCCATGACTTCGGCGGACGCTCGGTAGAACGGCACGGCGCTGCCCGCGAGGTCGTCCGCGAGCTCGGTGAGCCGGCGGTCGGTCCCGAGCAGGGCGTGCGGGGTGAAGCGGGAGGCCAGCATGCGCTGGACGACGAGCACGCCCTCGGCGATCACCAGGCCCTTGCCGGACGGCAGGTCGGGACGGCGGTCGACGCTGTTCAGGTCGCGGAAATCGTCGAGCCGCGGGTCGCCCGGATCGGCGACGTCCTGAACGTTCAGGCCATCGGTTCCGTCGCTCACGGGCCTTCGTCGACCAAGGCCAACATCAGGTCGGCCGCGTTGCGCAGGGTGTCGCGCTGCTCGGTGTCCAGCGTCGCCAGCCGCTTGGCCAACCACTCCTGACGGGCACGCCGGGTCGCCTTGACCAGTTCGGCGCCGGACTGGGAGACGGAGACCAGCACCTGCCGGCCATCGATGGGATGCGGGGCGCGGTCCACCAGGCCCATGTCGGCCAGCGAAGCGATCACGCGGGTCATCGACGGCGGCCGTACGCGTTCGCGGATCGCCAGCGTGCCGGGCGTCATCGGGCCCTCGTTGGCCAGCGTCGCCAGCGCCGACAGCTGGGACAACGACACTGGCGACGACGGGTTTCGGAACCGGAGTTGGCGGGCGAGCCGCATGACCGCCAGCGACAGGTCGCTGGCCAGCCGCGCATCGCTGTCAGGCATGGCGCGAGGTTACACGGAACCTCACGAAATCGGGATACGAACCGGTGAACGACGGGCTTTGATCGATGCCGCTGGGCTCACCAAATGTCGCCGAACCACCGTGCGGGCACTTAACCCGCGCTGCGCAGGCATTTTGGGGTGGGCCCGCCCGGCATGCGGGTGTTTTGGCGGGGCGCAGCGGCGGCTATGTTAATCGCGATGTCTGCTGAACCCGGCCCGAACCGCGAGCCCCCGCCGCTGCCGCCTGCGCTCCTCAACGCGTGGCCGTTCATCGCCCTCGGCGCGCTCGGCTGGGTGGCCGCGGCGGCCGCCGCATTCCTCGTGCCGTCCCTGCACAGTTGGCGCCTGCTGACGCTGGCCGGGCTCGGGGTGACAGTGCTCGGGACGAGCATCTTCGTGTTGCAACTCGCGGAAGCCCGTCGGGGCGCACGCGGCGCGCAGGACGGACTCGAGAACTATTTCGACCACGGCTAGATTCCGCAATCATGCACTCGGGAGGGATCGATGGTAGCCCCGCTACTGCAAGCGCAAATCGATATCGACGCACCGGTTTCCACCGTCTGGGGGCTGATATCGGATCTTCGGCGGATGCCGGAGTGGAGCCCGCAATGTCGTTGGATGAAGGCATTCGGTCCGCTGCGCCAGGGCACGCGCACGCTCAACATCAATCGCCGTAACGGCATGTTCTGGCCGACCACCTCCACGGTCGTCGAGGTCATCCCCGAGACCAAGCTGGCGTTCCGGGTCAACACCAACAACACCATCTGGAGCTACGAGCTCCAGCCCACCGGCGCGGGCACCCGGGTGATCGAGAGCCGCCATGCCGAGAACGGCGTGACCGCGTTCTCCAACCTGTCGGTGAATGCGTTGTTCGGCGGGACCACGAACTTCGAACGCGAATTGGTCGACGGCATGAACGCCTCACTCGCCAAGATCAAGGCCGCCGCCGAAAAGGGCTAGTCCGCCTCGGGCTGCGACTCCTGCGCCTCGGGCTCGGGCTGCGACTCCTGCGCTTCGGGCTCGGGCTGCGACTCCGGCGCTTCGGGCTCGGGCTGCGGCTCCGGCGCTTCGGACTCGGGCTGCGACTCCGGCGCTTCGGACTGCGGCTCGGGCGTCTCCGAAGTTGTTGTCGCGGACTCCGGTTCCGCCTGTGGGCCGCCGTCGGCGTCCTCGGGCCGGGGTTCCGCCGCCTCGGTCGACTGGTCCGCAGCCTCCGGCGGCTCTGTCGGGACGGGCGGCTCCACGACGTCGAGCACGCCATCGTCGTAGGGCTGGTAAATCGGCGAACCGGTGCCCGCAGGAGCGGGGGTGTCCGAGTGCGCGCCGCAACCGTACTGCTTGTCCACGATCTGCCCGTCGGCCGACAGCTCGTTGCCGCACACGCCGAACATCGAACCGAGCGACCCCGCCAACGGCAGGTAGAAGCCGCAGTCACGGCACACCCGTTTGGTGGAGCGCGCCATCGCCGAGTCGGGACCGTGCTCTCCGGTGTGCCAGCGTTCGGCCGCCTCCGCGCGGCCGGCGGCACTCATGACCCACCGACGGCCCAGCCCGATTTCGGCGGCGGTGTCGTCGACCTGTGGGTCGCCGCTGGCGGTGTAGCCGGGAACCAGCCTCGGGTCGTCGGCCGCGGGCGCCAGCAGGTCGCCGGGGCTCAGGTCCCCCGGACGCACCCGCTGATCCCACGGGACCCACTCGGGCGCCAGCAACGCCGTCGGTCCCGGAATCAGCACCACCTCGCTGACGGTGGCGTGATCGGCGCCGGGATGGGCGGCGACGACGACGGCCCACTGCCAGCCCTGGTAACCGGGCAGATGAGCCAGGAACCGGTGGGTGGCGGCGGCCGGGTCCTCGTAACTGACGCCCAGGTAATCGCCCACGGTCTCCGCACCACTGAACTCCACGACGGCGGTCCTGGCCTGGTCTACCGCACCCGTCAGCACGGCGGCCAAACTTTCGGGCCAGTCGGCCACGGTCGCCCCGGCGGATTGCTCGCTGGGTCCGGTCAAGGTGTCCTCTTTCTCCATTGCGGTTCCAATACTAGGTTGGCGAGCCACACCCGTTACCTGCAGACGCTTGTCGTCGGCATAGGGGAGAATCGGAACGTGTCTGGACGGCGGCGTGATCATCCGGGCCGCGTGGCCTCCACTCCGGGTCGCCGGCCCGCCAATGGGGCTGGTAAACAGCATCCGGGCATGGCCAATTACCCCGCCGACGATGCCGCCGATCGGCGTGGCCGCCGTCCACCGCCGATGCCGAGCGCCAATCGCTACCTGCCGCCGATCGGCCAGCAGTCGGAACCGGATCAATACGACACCTCACCCCCACGCCCTGCCGCCCCCGGTGAACGGATCACCGTCACTCGCGCCGCCGCGCTGCGCAGCCGCGAGATGGGGTCGCGGATGTACTGGATGGTGCAACGGGCTGCCACCGCCGACGGCGCCGACAAGTCCGGCCTGACGGCCCTGACGTGGCCGGTGGTGGCCAACTTCGCGGTGGACGCCGCGATGGCCGTGGCGTTGGCCAACACGTTGTTCTTCGCGGCGGCCACCGGGGAGAGCAAGGGCCGGGTCGCGTTGTATCTGCTGATCACCATCGCGCCGTTCGCGGTCATCGCGCCGCTCATCGGCCCGGCGCTGGACCGGTTGCAGCACGGCCGGCGGGTCGCCCTCGCCGGGTCGTTCGTCCTGCGGACGGCGCTGGCGCTGGTGCTGATCATGAATTACGACGGCGCAACCGGGAGCTACCCGTCGTGGGTCCTTTATCCGTGCGCGCTGGCCATGATGGTGTTCTCCAAGTCGTTCAGCGTGCTGCGCAGCGCCGTGACGCCGCGCGTCATGCCGCCGACCATCGACCTGGTGCGGGTGAACTCGCGGCTGACCGTGTTCGGTCTGCTCGGCGGCACCATCGCCGGCGGGGCGATCGCCGCGGGCGTGGAGTTCGTCTGCACCCATCTGTTCAAGTTGCCCGGCGCGTTGTTCGTCGTCATCGCGGTCACGCTGGTCGGCGCTTCGCTGTCGATGCGGATCCCGCGCTGGGTCGAGGTCACGGCCGGCGAGGTGCCCGCCACCGCCGCCGCCAGCGCGACCGCAGAGACCGCCAGCGTGCAGCGCACCACCAGCACGGCGGGGCGGC
>NZ_LZJJ01000052.1:0-25426 GCF_001667625.1 Mycobacterium sp. E1715 | reverse complement strand
GGCCGGGCCGGACACCAGCACGCCCAGGTTGGCGCCGGCGCCCAGGGTCTTGAGCAGGTGCGGCTCGTCGAGCGCGAGCTTGAGCCATTCGATGAGCTTGGCGGCCTGCGGCTGTGAGCCCTTGAGTTCCTCGAGGACCGTTTCGGGGCTGGCCACGTCGACCAGCTCGGTGGACACGGCCGGGCCGCCGGCCGGCACGCCCTCGCCCCAGGTGACCAGCGAGTTGGGCTGCACGCTGACCGGGCCGAGCGGGTCCACGCCGGTGACGGTCAGCAGCTCCGAGGTCCAACTGATGCCCACCGAGGCCGCCAGCGCGCGGGTGGCGGCCGCCGTCGAGAAGCCCGGGCCCAGATCGCGGGGCAGCAGCGACACGGCGTCGCCGACGGTCAGCACCTTGCCGAGCAGGGCCTGCCGCAGGGTCACCGGCGAAATGGACTGGCTGGCCAGCGACGAGCCGGACAGCGTCACCGACCGGGCGCCGTAGACGGTGACCGCGCCGACGATCACGGCGGTGCCCTCACGCAGCCCGGCGTTGGACAGCGTCACGTCGTCGAGCAGCGCGGTGCCGACCGGGGTGTCCGGCCCGGCCGGGGTGGGCAAGGTGACGCTGGTGCGCGCGGTGTGCGACGGCCGCAGGCTGGTCAAGCTGGACGGCCCCGAGGTGGGCGCGCTGACGCCGGAGGACCGGCTCAAGACCGTGAGCTCGGCGGTGCAGGCCGTCCGCGACGGCGGCGGCGTCCTGCTGATCACCGACGTCGACGCCCTGCTGCCGGCCACCCCCGAGCCGGTGGCCGCCCTAATCCTGGGCGAGCTGCGCACCGCCGTGGCGACCGAGGGCGTCGCGTTGATCGCCACCTCCGCGCGGCCCGACCAGCTCGACGCGCGGCTGCGGGCGCCGGACCTGTGCGACCGGGAGCTCAGCCTCCCGCTGCCCGACGCCGGCACCCGCAAGGCGCTGCTGGAGTCGCTGCTGAAATCCGTGCCCGCGGGAACCCTCGACCTCGACGAGATCGCCGCGCGCACGCCGGGTTTCGTGGTCGCCGACCTGGCCGCGCTGCTGCGGGAGGCGGCGCTGCGGGCGGCCGCACGCGCCAGCACCGACGGGCGCCCGCCCGAGCTGAACCAGGAGGACCTGGTCGGCGCGCTGACCGTCATCCGGCCGCTGTCCCGGTCGGCCAGCGAGGAAGTGACCGTCGGCAACATCACCCTCAACGACGTCGGCGACATGACCGAGGCCCGGCAGGCCCTGACCGAGGCCGTGCTGTGGCCGCTGCAGCACCCCGACACCTTCGCCCGCCTGGGCGTCGAACCGCCCCGCGGCGTGCTGCTGTACGGGCCACCCGGCTGCGGCAAGACCTTCGTCGTGCGCGCGCTCGCCAGCACCGGGCAGCTGTCCGTGCATTCCGTCAAGGGCTCCGAACTGATGGACAAGTGGGTGGGCAGCTCGGAAAAGGCCGTCCGCGAACTGTTTCGGCGCGCCCGCGACTCCGCGCCGTCGCTGGTGTTCCTCGACGAGATCGACGCGCTCGCGCCCCGGCGCGGGCAGAGCTTCGACTCGGGCGTGACCGACCGGGTGGTGGCCGCGCTGCTGACCGAGCTCGACGGCGTCAACCCGCTGCGCGACGTCGTCGTGCTGGGCGCCACCAACCGGCCGGACCTGATCGACCCGGCGCTGCTGCGCCCGGGCCGGCTGGAGCGGCACGTCTTCATCGAGCCGCCCGACGCCGCCGCCCGCCGCGAAATCCTGCGCACCGCGGGGAAATCCGTCCCGCTGAGCGACGACGTCGACCTCGACGAGGTGGCCGGCGGGCTCGACGGTTACAGCGCCGCCGACTGCGTGGCGCTGCTGCGCGAGGCGGCGCTGACCGCGATGCGGCGCTCGATCGACGCCACCGACGTGACGGCCGCCGACATCGCAGCGGCGCGCCAAATCGTGCGCCCCTCACTGGATCCCGCGCAGGTGCAGGCGTTACGGGCGTTCGCCGAAGCTCCGTAGCACCGCCAACGCCGACACCGCGACGTCGTCCTCGAGCCAGCGCGGCATCGGATCGTCGTAGGCGTGGCGGCGGACCACGGCATAGGGCAGGTCCGCGACCGCCCGCGCGACGGCGTCGACGGACCGGGGCCTGTTGTTCCCGTACAGCTGCCGGGCCAACACCGCGATCCGCTCGGTCAGCGGCGCGTTCATCGCGGCCAACGTCTGCTGGAACGCCGCGTCGGGCTCGTCGTCGAGCAGGTCGCCGGGCCGGATCGTCAGCAGCAGCCGGGCGTCGTCGGGCAGCTCGCGCGCGAAGCCGACGGCGGACACGGCCATCGCGACGGCGGTGTCCGCCGGCGTCTCACCGTCCGCGGCCAGGGCGCGCGCCTGGAAGCGTTCCAGCGCGCGCAGCCACGCCGCGGTCAGGATGCCGTCGCGGTTGCCGAACCGGTGATACAGGGTGCCCGCGGGCGCTCCGCTGGCCTTGGCGATCGCGGCGACGCTGGCCGCCCGCGGCCCGCCGTCGAGCACCAGCGCCCGGGCGGCGTCGAGGATCACATCGGTTTCATGCTTCCGCGGAGGCGCCACGATCTAGTATGGTCCTTCTATGTGGAACGATTACCCTATATCGATGAGCATGCCATAACCGTGGACGCGGGGCGCGCGGACACGTGGTCCGCGCTGCTGCGGGTGATGTGCCGGGATCCCGGCGACCCGTCAACCGTGCCAATCGGTTTCGTCCTCGACGAGACACGGCCGCCGGAGCGGTTCGCGCTGAAGGGCCGGCACCCGTTCGCGGTGTATCGGTGGGTGTTCGAGTTGGAGCCGCTGGCCGGCGACCGCACCCGGCTGCGCGCCACCACGTGGGCGGCCTTCCCCGGCCTGCACGGACGGATGTATCGCGGCCTCGTCATCGGCACCGGCGGTCATGCGGCGGTGACCCGCGCGACGCTGAACCGCGTTGCGGCTGCGGTGCTTAACGAGCGGTCCAGCGCGACCGCATCCGACTACACCGACGTCTTCGAGGCCGCGATCCAGCCCGGCGACACGCGCTCGGCCGAGCAGATGTTCCGCGACGCGCTGGGCCGGGAAGCGGACGGAGGCGCCGTGCGGTGGCTCCACCGCCACGTCTTGAGATTCAACCTCGCGACGCATCCGTCGCCGGATCACCCCATCGGCTGGTCGGTCGTCCGCTCGGATCACGACGAGTTCGTCCTTACGGCGAGCGGGCCGCTGATGCGGGGCCAACTGGCGCTGCGACGCCAGGACGGCCTGCGGGCCACACTCACCACTCGCGTGCACTACCACCGCAAGACCGCCGCCCGGACGGTCTGGGCCGTCGTTGGTCCCCTGCATAGGGCCATCGCACCGCAGCTGGTGCAACGGGCCGCCCGTGACGGTGGACGACGGGCGCACGCATACCACAGCTGATCCGCAGTCGGCTTGTAACCCCGTCGTATACATCTTCTCGAAGACGGTTGCCGGATCACGGGATTCGGCGGCCGTCGAGGAGGAATCAGATGAACGACGACGGCGGCCGCACCGTGAGACCGACATGATTGCATTGCAGCCATCTCCCGCGGTCGCTGTCGCCGCGCCCACGGCCCGGGGCGGGCTGCAACGATTTCGAAACGTCGCCCCAACCAGCCGGGTCATGGTCGTGGCAACCATGGTCTCGATGGTCGCCTTCCTCGACACGACGGTGGTGAACCTGGCGCTGCCGGCCACCGCGCGCGACCTCGGCGGCGGGCTCTGCCTGCAGCAGTGGATCGTCGACGGTTATCTGCTGGCGCAGGCGGCCACGATCCTGCCCGGCGGCTCCCTGTCCGACCTGTTCGGGCGGGTGCCGGTGATCCGCCTTGGACTGGTGGCCTTCGGCACGGGTTCGGTGCTCGCGGCCGGCGCCCCCACGCCGGTGGTGCTGATCGCCGGGCGGATCGTCCAGGGTCTCGGCGCCGCGTTTCTGGTGCCCGGGTCGCTTGCGTTGATCAATTCGACGTTCGATCGCGGGGAGCGCGCGACGGCCATCGGCACCTGGACCGCGTGGACGGGCACGGCGTTCGCGCTCGGCCCGCTGCTGGGCGGCCTGGCGGTTGATTTGCTGAGCTGGCGATGGATCTACGTCTTGTCGGCCGTTCCGATGGTCATCGGTTTCGCGTTGACATTCTGGCTGCACCCGATGCCGCGGCCGGCCCAGCGCGTCCGCGTCGACGTCACCGGTGCGGTCCTGTCGGCCGTGGGGCTGGCCGCCACGGTGTATGCCCTGATCGAATCGCGCGAGCACGGCTGGTCCGATCCCCGCGTCGCCGCCTCGCTGTGTGTGGGCGTCGCCGCGCTGGTCGCGTTTGCGGCGTGGCAGCGCCGCGCCCCGCACCCCCTGGTGCCGCTCGGGCTGTTCCGGATTCGCAATTTCGCGGGTGCCAATGTGACCACCGGCTTCGTCTACGGCGCCATCACGATGGGCGCGCTGGCGGTCGCTCTGTACACGCAGGAGGTCGCCGGTTATTGCGCGACCGTCGCGGGATTGGCCACGCTGCCCACGCCGATCATCTCGTTCCTGTTCGCTAAGCGCGTCGGCAGGCTGGCCGCACGCATCGGGCCTCGGATCTGTTTGACGACAGGCCCGCTGCTGGCCGGGTTGGGGCTGCTGCTCATCCGTCCCGGTGACGGGTTCAACATCGTCACGCACCTGCTGCCCGGGACGATCGTGGTGGCCGTCGGTTCGGTGCTCACCCTGACGCCGCTGGCCGCGGTGAATCTGTCCTCGGTCGACGCGGCCCGCAGCGGGGTCGCGGCGGCGCTGCAAAACGCCGTGGGCAGGACGTCGGCGCTGAGTTCCGTTGCCTGCGTGGGCCTGATCGCGGCCGGCACGCTGACGGACGCCAGCTTCGCGCGGCTGCTGCACGTCGCCGCCGGCCTGTACTTCGTCGGCGCGCTGGCGGCCGGTCTCTTGGTCACCGGCCGCATCCATCCCGTCGAAGAGGTCCCCCGCAAAGTCGCCGTCGGCGTGGCCTGACCGCATACACTCTGGCCGCATGACCGAACGCCGCACCGCCGTCGATGTCGTCAAGGGAATCGACCTGTCCGGCAAGACATGTGTGATCACCGGTGCGTCGACCGGGCTGGGCCGCGAGTCGGCCCGAGCGTTGGCCGCCGCCGGCGCGCACGTCGTCCTGGCGGCGCGCAACCATGCCGCCCTGGCCGAAACGGTCGGATGGATAGCGCAGGACGTACCCGGCGCGCGTACCTCTACCGTGCATCTCGACCTGACCGCGCTGTCGAGCGTTCGCGCGGCGGCCGCGGCGATCACCGACATCGCGCCGGCGATCCACGTCTTGATGAACAACGCCGGGGTCATGTTCACCCCGTTCGGGCGGACGGCGGACGGGTTCGAAACCCAGATCGGGACAAACCATTTCGGCCATTTCGAGCTCACCCGGCTACTGACGCGTCCGTTGGCCGCCGCACAGGGCGCCCGGCTGGTCGTGCTGTCCTCCGGCGGGCACATCATGGGTGACGTCGACTTCGACGATCCCAACTGGGAGCGCCGCGACTACGACAAGTTCGTCGCCTATGGCGCTTCGAAGACGGCCAACATCCTGTACGCCAGGGAGGCCGACCGCCGCCTGCGCGACGCGGGCATTCGCGCCTTCGCCGTCCATCCCGGCACCGTGGCCACCTCGCTGGCGCGCTACATGTCCCACGAGGATTTCTCCAACCTCCGCAGGCTCGTCGCCGCCAACAGCGCGGCGCGCGGCGAACCGAGCGACGGCCGTCTCGACTTCCTCACACCGGATCGGGGTGCGGCCACGCAGGTCTGGGCCGCGGTCAGCCCGCAGCTCGCCGGCCGGGGCGGGCTGTACCTGGAAGACTGCCGGATCAGCGACGGGCTCGCCCCACACGCGCGCGACGACCAACGCGCGGCTGACTGGTGGGCCCTCTCCGAGCGGTTGTGCGCGATCTAGTCGCGTAGCCCGACGATGCGGGATTACCGGCTCGGCGGCAGCGGCTCCCACTCGCTCGCGAGCCGCGCGGTGAAGGACGGCGGCCGGCGCTCGAGGAAAGCGGCGACCCCTTCGCGCGCGTCGGCGGTGCCCATCACCCGTTGGTGCAGCCGGGTTTCCAGAGCCGCGACCTGGCGCGGGGTGTAGCCGTTGATCGCGGTGTCCCACAGCAGCCGCTTGCACAGCGCCGCCGACATCGGCGCCACGTTGACCGCGATGTCGCGGGCCAGCGCCACCGCGTGGTCGAGCACCTGGTCGGCGGGCAGCGCCCGGTTCGCGATGCCGAGCGTCACCGCCTCGGCCCCGCCGAAGGTCCGCCCCGTCAGCAGGATGTCCGCGGCCACCCCCAGCGTGGTCAGCTGCGCCAGCGTCCAGTGCGCCATGCAATCGGGGAGCACTCCCCGACGGACCTGCACCACACCGTATTTCGCGTCGCCGGCGACGATGCGCAGGTCCGCCTGCAGGGCGATGGTCAGCCCGATGCCGATCGCGTGGCCGTTGACGGCGGCGATCACCGGCTTGCGCAACTCGAACGCGGCCGGGGTGATCGGTGATGCCGAGAATTCCTCGCCCGGGGCGTCGAAAGGGCTTGTCTCGCGGGAGAAATCCGCCCCGGCACAGAATGCGCGCCCGGCCCCGGTCACGACGATGGCCCGGACGTCGTCGTCACCGTCGCAGTCGGAGTAGGCCCGGCCCAGCAGCGCGCCCATCTCGGCGGTGTAGGCGTTGAGGCGCTCGGGCCGATTCAACGTGAGCACCGCCACGCCCGCGTCGACGTCGACGGTGAGGTCGGAACTCATCGCAGCGCCGGCGTGCGGTGCAGGGCGCCGATCAGGTCCGCGACGTCCGCGGCGGCCGGCGAGTAACCCGGGAAATAGCAGCACACCTCGGCGGCGCGCTCTCCGAACCGGGCGGCGATCTGCCGTGCGCACTCCTCGGGCGTGCCGACGATCCCGATCCGGGCCACCATCTCGTCGCCGACGAGCCGGCGCATTTCGGGGAAGCGGGCCTGTTTGGACAGGGCATTCAGCTCGGGCTGGACGTCGGCCCAGCCCTCGGCCTCCAGCACGGGCAGGTAGGCCGGCGTCGAGCCGTAGAAGGAGATCAGCGACGCCACACCGTCGATCGCGGCGGCCAGGCCCGCCTCGTCGCGGCCGACGGCGACCATGGCCTGCACGACGATCTCGAAGTCCTCGGCGGATCGCTTGGAGCGCCGCAGGCCCTCGTCCACGGCGGGGAGGGTGCGTTCGGCGAAGTGGCGGGCGCTGTTGAACGGCATCACCAGCAGCCCGTCAGCCACCTCGGCGGCGGTGCGCGTCATCACCGGGCCCAGCGCCCCCAGCAGCACCGGCGGCGGCCCGAACGGGTTGGGCCCGGGATTGAAGTTGGGCGCCATGATGGTGTGGGTGAAGAATTCGCCGCGAAAGTCCAAGCGGGCGCGGCCTTCCCAGGCCGCGAAGATCGCCTTAATCGCCGAGACGGTTTCGGCCATCCGGGCCGCGGGCCGCTCCCACCTACTGCCGTAACGCTTTTCGATGTGGGCCTTCACCTGCGAGCCGAGGCCGAGCCGGAACCGCCCGCCGCTGTAGAGCTGCAGGTCGTAGGCGGCGTGCGCCAGGTGCAGCGGGCTGCGGGGCGGCGCGATCGCCACGTTCGTCATCAGGTCCAGTCCGGTGGTGCCGGCGGCGAGGATCAGCGGGAAGAACACGTCGTGCTGGCCCTCGAAGGTGAACAGGCCGTCGGCTCCGGTCGCGGCGATCTCGGCGGCGCTCGCCGCCGCGTCCACCGGTGAGCCGTCGACCTGCAGATGTACCTTCATCTACTCCCCTGTCGCGTCATTCGGAAAGCTGGAACTCCACCACCTCGGCGAGCGCGTCGACCGCCTCGCGCAGCGCCGCCAATCGCTCGGAGGCCGACGGCGCCGACAGCACCGTGTAGAGGTCGGCCGTGCCGATGGGGATACGAGAGGCCAACGCGTACAGGCGTTGTCCGGGATCGCCGGCCGAGTCCTCGCCCAGCAGCGCCGCGCGGTCGGGCAGCGCCACGTCGCGCGCGTCGGCGATCCGCTCGAACAGCGCCATCACCCTGTCCTCGACCTCGACCAGCTGGGCGGCCGTGACCGGATCGCCCGGCTCGTCGGGCCACGCGGTCACGGTCGCCCGCGGGTAGGGGTCGTCGGGCAACCACTCGGAGACCCGGATCCGTTCGCCGGTCCGGCACTGCATGGAGTACCGCCCGCCACCGTGGTCGACGCATTCGGTGATCTCGGCCAACACCCCGACGTCGTAACGCACCTCGCCGCCGCCGACCTCGCGTCCCCGCGAGATCAGCACTACACCGAACGGGTCGCCGGTGTCCAGGCAGTGCCGGACCAGCGCGCCGTAGCGCGGCTCGAAGATCCGCAACGGCAGGTTTTGGTCGGGCAGCAGCGCCGACTCCAGCGGGAACATCGCCAACTCCATCAGATCTCCAGCTCGGCCACCAGCGCGTCGACCACCGCCCGCAGGTCGCCATCGTGTTCCTCGGCCACCCGGCGTTGCCGTTGATAAGAGGCGCCCACCCTGGGGATCTCGGCCACCGCCGCCAGCTCGTCGACGCAGTCCAACGATTTCGCCACGGGCTCAAGCCGATTCAGCACGTCGTCGAGGTCCTCGGTGACGAGCCGCTCGTTGCTGTCGGCGTCCTGGATGATGATGGCGTCCAGCCCGTAGCGGGCCGCGCGCCACTTGTTCTCCTGGTTGTGCCACGGCGGCATGGTCGGCAACGTCTCGTCGGCTTCCAGCCTGCGGTCCAGGTCCACCACCAGGCAGTGCGTCAGCGCCACCAACGCGCCCAGCTCCCGCAGGTTGGACACGCCGTCGCAGATCCGTACCTCGAGGGTGCCCAGGTGCGGCGAAGGCCTGATGTCCCAACGGACTTCGTCGACGTGATCGATGATGCCGGTCTTCTTCTGGTCGTAGACGAACCCCTCGAACTCCGGCCAGGTCTGGAACTGGAACGGCAGGCCGGCGGTGGGCAACTGCTGGAACATCATCGCGCGGTTGCTGGCGTACCCGGTGTCCACCCCGGTCCACCACGGTGAGGACGCCGACAGCGCCAGCAGGTGCGGGTAGTACTTCAGCAGGGACGTCATGATCGGCATCACCTTGTGCGCCGAGGAGATTCCGACGTGCACGTGCACGCCCCAGATCAGCATCTGCCTGCCCCACCACTGCGTGCGCTTGATCAGTTCGGCGTAGCGGGGCGCGTCGGTGAGCTTCTGGGTGGACCACTGCGCGAACGGGTGGGCGCCGGCGCTGAAGAGTTCGATGCCCCGGTCGCGGACGATCCGCTGCGCGGGCCCGAGGGTTTCCCGCAGATCCTCCATGGCCTCGCCGGTGGACCTGCAGACGCCGCTGACGACCTCGACCGTGTTGCGCAGCAATTCCTTGTGTACGCGCGGGTTTTCGCCGATCTCGGCGATCACCGCGGTGGCCTCGTTGCTCAGGTCGCGGGTCTGCGCGTCGACGAGCGCGAACTCCCACTCCACGCCGAGGGTCGGCCTCGGTGACCGGGCGAAATCGATGCGCGCGTGGGCCCTGTTAGCCGGCACCGATCACACCGCACGCGACCCGCTTGCCGGCGTCACCGGTGCTCATCGTCATCTGGTCGGGGCCCGGGGTGCCGTTGGCCTGGTTGTACCGCTCCGGCGGGATGTTGGCGAAGTTGTCGGCGCCGGCGTGGATGATGATCGCCGTCTTCTGGCCGCTGAGCAGGTCGTCCATGGCGAAGGCGTCCGTCGTGGTCATCAGCATCCCGGACCCGTCCTTGCGCACCTGGAGCGAGGTGAGGTCACCGCTGGCGGGCTCGGCGGCGTGCCCGGGCGTCTGGAAGTGCCCGCCGGCGGACAGGAAATCGCCCGGCGCGCCACCGGTCGGGGCGACGGAGTTGGGCTCGCACTTGCCGACCTTGTGGATGTGCACCCCGTGGAAGCCGGGCGAGAGCACCCCGTTGGCGGTCGTCTCGATGGTGACCGTGGCGTAGCCGTTGTTGAACTGGAACGAGGCGGTCGCGACCTGGGTGCCGTCGGGCGCCTTCAGGTGGGTGACGATGCTCGGCCCCGACGGCGCGGCGACGGGCCCGCCCTCCGGCGTGCCGGTTCCCGACGGCGCCGGCGAACCGGTCCACACCGCCGGCGTGGTGCCCGGGGACGTCGAGGCGTGCTGGGGCGACGAGCACGCGCCGAGCAGCGCGACCGAAGTTGCTGCGGAGAGCGCGGAAATGGTGACGGCGGCAGTGCGGTAACCAGCGAGCTGAGGCATAGCGGAAGCCTAGCCGCTGACGGGTCAACCCGTAACGAGGACGATGACCCCGGGCGGTTGCCCGGTCAGCGCCGGGATGCGCGGTTCGACGGGCGCGCCCAGGATTTTGCCGACCGCGTCCGCGGTGGCGTGCTCGTCGTCGGCGTCGGTGTAATACACCGTGGTGGCCGAGACGTCGGGCACGGTCAGGTTGTCGACTTTGGTCACGTTGAAACCGCCGGCCGTGAGCTGATCCTTGGTGCGCGACGCGACGCCCTCTTTTGTCGAGATGTTGTACACCTGCACCTCGGACCGGTTGGCCGCGGGCTTAGTGCTGGTCGGCGTGGCCGACGTGCTGGTGGCGGACGACGTGGACACCGCCGAGGCCGAGTCGTCCTCGGAGCTGCCGGACGACCCCAGCGCCTGCCAGCCGAGCAGCAGGAATACGACCCCCAGGAACAACAGCACCATCACCATCGCCCGCAGGGGCAGCCCCGTGGAGTCGGGGACTCGCTCTTTCATCGAGCCCACTGTAGCGAGTCAGGTCACCTCGAAGCCGAGGCGCCGCGCCGCCCGCGCCTTCTGCCGGCTGGCCCGCAGCCGCCGCAACCGCTTTACCAGCATCGGGTCGGCGGCCAGCGCCTCCGGCCGATCGACGAGCGCGTTGAGCACCTGGTAGTAGCGCGTCGCCGACATCGAAAACAGCTCTTTGATCGCTTCCTCTTTTACGCCCGCGAATTTCCACCACTGACGTTCGAAGGCGAGGATGTCGTGTTCGCGGCGGGTGAGGCCATCTGCGATCTCGGCATCGTCCCCCGATCGATTTGCCCGCGCCATGGCGCTGTCCATATAGCTTCCCCTGGACCCTTCCGGCGATTCTCGGCTGCTGTAGATGACTTGACTTACCTGAGGGCGTGTTTCGGCGAATATTGAATCACGGCGCAAACCCTCAAGCCGTCATCCAGACCCGCGAGTCGGCCGATTGGCTCAGATTGCCCGGAGAACACGGCCGGCTTCCGCCCGTGCGGGCGTGCGGTAGCTTAGCCGACCATGGCAGTCGTACCGATCCGGATCGTCGGGGATCCGGTCTTGCACACCCCGACGCAGCCGGTGCCGGTCGGCGCCGACGGATCGCTGCCGCCGGACCTGGCGGAGCTGATCGCCAACATGTACGACACCATGGACGCCGCACACGGAGTCGGCCTGGCCGCCAACCAGATCGGCGTCGGGTTGCGCGTCTTCGTCTACGACTGCGCCGACGACCGGGGCCGGACCGACCGGCGCCGCGGCGTGGTCGTCAACCCGGTGCTGGAAACCTCCGAGATCCCGGAGACGATGCCCGATCCGGACAACGACGACGAGGGCTGCCTCTCGGTCCCCGGCGAGTCGTTTCCCACCGGCCGCGCCAGCTGGGCGCGCGTCACCGGCCTCGACGCCGACGGCAACGCCGTCGAGCTCGAGGGCACCGGCCTGTTCGCGCGCATGCTGCAGCACGAGACGGGGCACCTGGATGGCTTCCTGTACCTGGATCGGCTGATCGGTCGCCACGCCCGCAGCGCGAAGCGCGCCGTCAAGTCGCACGGCTGGGGCGTTCCCGGGCTGTCGTGGCTGCCGGGCGAGGGGCCGGACCCCTTCGGTCACTGATGTTCTCGTGGCCGGAGTTGGGCACGCGGGTGACGCTGCGCTACCGGCGGCCCCCGGGCTCGGTCCCGCCCCTGACCGACGCCGTGGGCCACCTGCTGGCGGTCGACCCGGTGGTGCGGGTGCGGACCAAGACGGGCGCGGTCACCGAGGTGTTGCCCGACGACGTGGTCGCGCTGCGGGTGCTGACCGACGCCCCGGTGCGCACCTCCGAAATCCGGGCGCTGGAGCGCGCGGCCGCCGACGCGTCGCCCGGCGTGGAACGCGCGTGGCTCGAGGGCTGGCTGCTGCGGGCCGGGGAACACGTGGATTTCGCTCTGCCGCTGGATGTTTCGGCCCGAGCAAGCGCCATGGCGGCGATCGCGGACTGGTATGAGCGCCGCGGCATGACGGCGCGCCTGGCGATACCCGATCGCTTGCTGCCGCTGCCGCCGGGGCTGAGCGCCGAACGCACGGAACGCGTCTTGGTGCGTGACGTCTCGGCGCCGGCGCGGCACGGCACGCGCTGGGTGGGCCTGCCGGCGGCCGGCGACGACCCGGCCACCTACGAAGCGCAGTTGGCCCTGGCCGCGGCGCGCGGCGCGACCCGGGCCTATCTGGTCGTTGCGGACGATGACACCGGCATGCTGCGACTGGCCGACGCGCTGGGCTTCCGGGCGCACCACAGCCGCCGCTACTTTCCGGCCCGCTCCCCGGCCTGGGATACCGTCTAGCGATGCACGATGGCGGCGACCCGCAGCACCCGGCTTCGCCGCCCTTGCGATCGCCGCAGATTGATGGCGGCGACCCGCAGCGCCCGGCTTCGCCGCCCTTGCGATCGCCGCTGCGGCTGGCCACCTGGAACGTGAACTCGATTCGCAGTCGCCTGCCCCGCGTCCTCGACTGGCTGGCGCGCGCCGACGTCGACGTGCTGGCCATGCAGGAGACCAAATGTTCGGACAGCCAATTTCCCACGCTGCCGTTTTTCGAACTCGGCTACGAGGTGGCGCATGTCGGCTTCAATCAGTGGAACGGCGTGGCGATCGCCTCGCGGGTGGGCCTCGACGACGTGCAGATCGGATTCGACGGTCAGCCCACCTGGAGCAGCAAACCGGAGGTGGCAGCCACGGCCGAAGCCCGCGCGCTGGGCGCCACCTGCGATGGCGTCCGGGTCTGGAGCCTGTATGTGCCCAACGGCCGCGCGCTGGGCGACCCGCACTACACCTACAAGCTGGAATGGCTTGCCGCGCTGCGTGATACGGCGGCGGGGTGGTTGCGCGACGACCCCACCGCGCAGATCGCACTGGCCGGCGACTGGAACATCGCCCCGACCGACGACGACGTCTGGAGCACCGAATACTACGTCGGCGCCACCCACGTCTCCGAGCCGGAGCGCCGGGCGTTCGGCGCCATCGTCGAAGCCCAATTCACCGACGTGGTAAGGCCTTTCACGCCCGGTCCGGGGGTCTACACGTACTGGGACTACACCCAGCTCCGGTTTCCGAAACGGCAAGGCATGCGCATCGACTTCATCCTGGCCTCACCGGAATTGGCCACCCGCGTGACGGACGCCCAGATCGTGCGCGACGAGCGCAAGGGAAAGGCCGCCAGCGATCACGCACCGGTGCAAATCGACATAAGGCGAGGCTAAATCGCGTTGAACTCGTTCGCGCCGCGCCCATAACCAGGTTAAGCTCAGGCAAATTAAATGCGACTGCTCGTTGTCTGCGCGTTTGCAAGGTGGCAGGCTTTGATTTTGTTAGAACCGACGAACAGTGTTTTTTTGCCGTTAACGACGCGTTCAGCGGGTATAGCTCACCGGTGACGCGCGTTCGCGGCAAGGGCAGGAAAGCCAAGGAGTCATGATGAGTGTCATCGGCGGGGCAGTCCGAGGGGTGGGTCAAGCGGTGAATCGCGCGGCAAGCGCGACGACCGCGGCCGCCGGCGCCGTGGGTGGCGCGGCGGTGAACGGAGTCATCGGCGGCGTCACGGGGGCCGCCGAGGGCATCAAAAAGGGAATGAGCAGCGGCAGCCACTCGACGCCCGCGGCGGCGGTGGCCATCGGCGCGCTCGGGGTCGCGGGGCTGGTCGAGTGGCCGGTGCTGTTGGCGGTGGGCGGCGGTGCCCTGTTGCTGCAACGGCTGAGCCACCGGAACGGATCGGGCAACCCGGCGCCCAAGGCCAGCCTCAAGGCCGTGCCCGCGGAACCGGCGGAGCAGAAATCGGCGCCGCAGAAGGCGGCGCCACAGAAGGCGGCCGGCAAGTCGACGGCCAAGAAGGCGGCCGGGCGCCGGGCCGGCGGCACCGCGCTGCGTAGCACCAACTAACGGGACCGTTCGAAGCCGCTTTGAGCATTGCGACAGCGATACAACGATCTATGCCGTTGCGCGCCGTCGCGACGGGCATCCAGGCCACCACCTCGCTCGTCGAGGCCGGCATCACCATCGCCGCGATTCCGCTGCGCGAGGGCGCAAGGGCGATCGCGGGCGATCTGCCCCAGGAGAGTCCGGCAACACTGAGCCGCCGCTGCTGGCGCGGCGCCGAACGCGCCTGGATCGAGGTGCGGGGGCTGGACGGCGCTTCAGGTGACGAGCTCGGACGCTCGGTGCTCGACGCGCTGCTGGCCCACCCCGGCGTCGCATCCGCCGTCCTGAACTATCCGCTGTCGCGCGTCGTGGTCACCGTCTGCGAAGCGGACACCTCGCTGCGCGACCTGTGCCGCATCGTCGACATCGCCGAGAAGCGTTGCGGCGCAGCCGAACCGCTGGCGCCCCCGACGAGCCTGCCGGGTGACGGCGTGGTGCTGGCGACCCGGGCCGCCACCGCGGCCGCCAGCGCGGCCGGGCTGGGCCTGGCGCTGACCGGCCGCGCGCTGCGCTGGCCGCGGATGCCGATCGGCGTCCTGGCGGGCGTGGTCGCCGTCGACTACCAACCGTGGCTGCGCCGCCTGCTCGAAGACCGCATCGGCCGGCCCGCGACCGACACGGCGCTGACCCTGGCCCTGACGGCCGCGGAAACCGTCACCCAGTCCCCCGCCTCGTTGTCCGTGGGCCTGCTGATGCAGTCGCTCAAGGCCGCCGAATGCCGCGCGGAGGCGCGCGCCTGGGTACACCACGAACCTCAGCTGGCCGGCCACGCCGACCATCCGCGCACCGACCCGTCGGCGGCGGCCAAGCCGCCGCGCGGCAGGCCGGACGACCACCACGCCGGCCGGTTCGCGCTCGTCCAGGCGGTCAGCGCCGGGATCGTCGGCGCCACCACCCGCAACCTCAACCAGGCGGCCCTGGCGGTCCTCGTGACCACCCCGGCGGCCAACCGCACGACGCCGGAGGCCTTCGCCGCGGCGCTGGGCCGGGGGCTGGCCGACCGGCACGCGGTCCTGGCGCTGCGCCCGGAGGCGCTGCGCCGCCTGGACCGGGTCGACGCGATCGTCATCGATCCCCGGGTGTTGTGCACCACGAGCTTGCGGGTGTCGCTGATTCGCGGCGCTTCCGAAGCCGAGCTGCCCGCCGCGTGGTCGCGCGCCCAGCTGATGCTGGAGAAGAACCGGTTGCGCCCGGGCTGGCATCCGGTGCCCGCGATATCGCCCAGCGCGCCGGACGCGGAAGTCGAGGCGCTGTTCTGCTTCACGCACGACCCGTTGGCGTCGGCCGTCGTCGGCGAGGCACACCGGACGGGATCGGAACTGGTTTCGGTCGAGGACGATTCGCTGGGCGAGCTGCGGCCCGCGTTCGACGAGATCCGGCCGCTGGGGCGGTGTTCCGTCGACGACGCGCTGGCCGGTGCCGTGGCGGACCTGCACGAGGCGGGCCGCACTGTCGCCGTGCTGTCATCGCCGGGGGCGCAAGCCATTTGGTCTGCAGACGTGGCGCTTGGCATGATGCCCGAGCCCGGCGACGGTCCCCCGCCGTGGTACGCCGACCTGCTGCTGCCCGACCTTGGGGCGGCCTGGCGGGTGCTGCACGCGCTCCCGGCCGCCCGGGCCGCCGCCCAGCGCGGCGTCGGGATCTCGGCGGGCGCAACGGCGATGGGCTCGCTGCTGATGATCCCCGGCGTCCGAGGCATCGGGCGCGGGCCGGTGACCAGTGGCGCCGCGGCCGGCGCGCTGTCGGGATACCTGCTGGCGCGCGGCATCATCCGGGCCGACACGCCCCGCCCGGCCCCCGTTCAGGAGTGGCATGCGATGGCCGTCGAGCAGGTCCGCCGGGCGTTGCCGCCACCCGACTCGGAGCCCGACGGCGACCCGAGGCGCCTGGCGCTGGCCACCCTCGGGGCCCCACAGCCGGAAACGCGCGCGCATGCCTTCCTGCAGTTCGTGGCCGCGGTCCGCGCCGAGCTGACCGACCCGCTGACCCCCGTGCTGGCGCTCGGCTCGGCGGCCAGCGCGGTGCTCGGCTCGCCGGTCGACGCCGTACTGGTCTTCTCGGTGCTGGCCGGGAACTCCATGCTGGCGGCAAGCCAGCGGCTGCGCGCCGAAAACCGGTTGGATCACCTTCTTGCACAACAGATCCCACCGGCCCGCAAGGTAATCGCCGACGCTGACGGGGAGCGGACGTATGCCGACGTCATCGCGGCGCAGCTCCAGCCCGGCGACGTCATCGAGGTGCGCACCCACGAGGTGGTGCCCGCCGACGCCCGGATCATCGAGGAGGTCGACGTCGAGGTCGACGAGTCGACGCTGACCGGTGAGTCGCTGTCGGTGGAGAAGCAGGTGGAGCCGACACCCGGCGCCGCGCTCGCCGAACGCCGCTGCATGCTGTACGCGGGGACGACCGTCGTCGCGGGAACCGCGGTGGCGGTGGTGACCGCGGTCGGGGCCGACACCCAGGAACGCCGCGCCGCAGAACTGGTCTCCGGTGACCTGTCGTCGGACATCGGCCTGCAGCATCAACTGAGCCAGCTCACCAACCGCGCCTTCCCGGTCAGCATGACCGGCGGCGCGCTGGTCAGCGCGCTGGCGCTGCTGCGGGGCTCGGTGCTGCGCCAGGCGGTCGCCAGCGGCATCGCCATCGCCGTGGCGGCGGTGCCCGAGGGCATGCCGTTGGTGGCGACGCTGGCGCAGGCGGCGTCGGCGCGGCGGCTCACCAAATTCGGCGCGCTGGTGCGCGTCCCGCGCTCGGTGGAGGCGCTCGGCCGCATCGACGTGGTCTGCTTCGACAAGACCGGAACGCTCAGCCAGAACCGGTTGCGGGTGGCCGAAGTGGTTGCGGCGCCGAGCGCTTCGCGCGAGGAGGTGTTGCGCTGCGCCGCGCACGCCGCCCCGCCGTCCAACGGCGGCCCGCACGCGCACGCCACCGATGTCGCGATCCTCGAGGCCGCCGCGTCCGTCAACGGCCACAGCTCGAGCGCACCCGTCGCGCACCTGCCGTTCCGCTCCGGCCGGTCCTTCTCGGCCTCCGTGACGGACACCGAACTGGCCGTCAAGGGCGCCCCCGAAGTCGTGTTGGCCGCCTGCGGCGACGTGGGCCCCGCCCCGGAGGAGACGGTGGCCTCGATGGCCGGCCGGGGGCTGCGGGTGATCGCGGTGGCGCGGCGGCAGCTGAGTTCCGCCCAGGCCCAAGCCATTCGGCAGGATCCCGACGAGATCGCCGACTTCGCCCGCGACGGGCTGACGCTGACCGGGTTCCTCGGCCTGTCCGACACACCGCGCGCCGAGGCGGCGGGCCTGCTCGCGGATCTGCGCCGGCTGTCGGTGGGCGTCAAGCTGATCACGGGCGACCACCCGATCACCGCCCAGGCCATCGCCGAGGAGCTCGGGCTCAGCGTGACCGCCGAGCAGGTGATCAGCGGCGCCGAGTGGGATGCGTTGTCCCGCAAGGATCAAGAGCGCGTCGTGACCGAGCGGGTGATCTTCGCCCGGATGACACCGGAGAACAAGGTCCAGGTCGTTCAGACCCTCGAGAGCGCGGGGGTGCGCACGGCGATGGTCGGGGACGGGGCCAACGACGCCGCCGCCATTCGGGCGGCCACGGTCGGCATCGGCGTCGTCGCCGGCGGCAGCGACCCGGCGCACATGGCCGCCGACGTGGTACTGGTCGACGCCCGCATCGAGGGCCTGCTGCACGCCATCGAAGAGGGACGCCAACTTTGGCAACGAGTGCAGGCCGCGGTGTCCGTGCTGCTCGGCGGCAATGCCGGCGAGGTGTTGTTCGCCATCGTCGGCAGCGCGATAACCGGGACCTCACCGCTGAACACGCGGCAGCTGCTGTTGGTGAACATGATGACCGACGCGCTGCCGGCCGCGGCCCTCGCGGTGAGCAAGCCCAGCGGCCCGGTCGACCCGGGCATCCGGGGCCCGGATCAGCCCGCGTTGTGGCGCGCCGTCGCCATCCGCGGCGTCACAACGGCGGCCGCGACGACGGCGGCGTGGGCGATGGGCAGCGTCACCGGCCGCCCGCAGCGCGCGTCCACCGTGGCGCTGGTCGCGCTGGTGGGCGCCGAGCTGGGTCAAACGCTGCTGGATTCACACGCCCCGCTGGTGGTGTTCACCGCGGTGGGATCGCTGGCCGCGATGGGAACGCTGATCAGCATCCCCGTGGTCAGCCAACTGCTGGGATGCACACCGCTGGGTCCGGTCGGCTGGGCGCAGGGGCTGGGATCCGCCGCTGCGGCGACCGTCGCGATCGGGATTGCGAATCGTGCGCTGACGGGTCCGGACAAATCCGCCGCGGCCCCCGGTGAGGTGGGTGAACCTCTACGACCCCGGCCCGCCACAGCAGCGCATAGAGTTCCTGTAACGGCACCTTCAGCACCCGAGCAATAGAGGAAACTAGCGGATCGCCCCCGGCGTCGGTCATCGTCGACATAAGTCCGACGGTGGCCGCAGCACCCGGCGAGGCGGCAAACCCTTCGTTACTGAAAGGCAAATGATGGCGGAAAAGAAGTCACGCAGGGGAACGTCGCAGCGCGAGGCGGTGGAAAAGATCCGCGAAGGCGAGACGTTCGTCGTCAACCTTCCGGTCGTCGGCCAGATGGAGATTCCGCGGCCGGAGCAGCTGGCCTACTTCGGGGGCCTGGCCGCCCTGGCGGCGTTCGAACTCATCGACTGGCCGGTCGCCGTGGTCATCGCCGCCGGACACTTCCTGGCCGCCAACCACCACAACAAGCTCCTCGAAGAGCTCGGCGAGGCGATGGAAGAGGCCTGACCAGGCCTAACCGCTCCGGACGGCCCGGTCGAACCGCAACGTGACCCTGGTGCCCCCCGCGGTGCGCAGCGTGTCGACGTGATCGGCCAGCCCGCCGATCAAGGTCAGACCGCGGCCGCGCCGCCGGCTGCGCAGGCTGGCCGAGGAATCGCCCACCCACCGGCCGGTGTCGCTGATCGTGACGGCCAACGTGTGCTGGCGCCGGAAGGCCTCCACGGACACCGTCCGGCGCGGTTCGCCGTCGCTGCCGTGCTCGATCGCGTTGGTCACGGCTTCGCCGGTCGCCAGCAGGATGTCCAGCTCGCGCTTGGGGTCGACGGCCATGCCGGCCAGCCAGTTGCGTAGCCGGTCGCGCGCGACGGGAATCTGCCCCGGCGCAGCCGTGACCACGGTGGCGAAGCTGCGTGGGGTCTCGTGGCACGCCCGCAGCGCGAGCAGGACGACGTCGTCGCGGTAAGCGGTGGGCGGGGCCATCCGGGACAGCACCTCGGCGCAGACCGACTCGACGGGAAGGTCGACGCAGTCCGCGGCCGCGGCCCGCAGCCGGGCCAAGCCGTCGTCCAGCGTCTCGCCGACCCGCTCGATCAGGCCATCGGTGTACAGCAGGATCAGGCTCCCGGGTGGCAGGTTCGCCGTCGCGGTGGCGTCGGCCGGGTAGCTCTCGGCGTCGTGTTCCTTGATGGCGACCGGCAGGCGCCGGCCCGCGGTCAGGAACAGCGCGCGACGGTCGGGGTACACCACTAGCGGGTAGGGGTGGCCGGCGCAGCTGTAGCTGACGGTGGCGCAACCGGTGTCCGGCTCCGTCTCGACGAGGGCGTAGGCCACCGTCGCGCAACGCGCCCCCGCGACGCTGGCCCCGTACCGGTCCAGCGCACCCAGCACCGCGCCCGGTTCTCCCGCCGTCAGGGCCGAGGCCGCCACCGCGGCGCGCAGCCTGCTCATCACGATCGCGGCGGCCAACCCGTGGCCGACGACGTCGCCCACCGATATCGCGACCCGGTGGGTGCGATCCAGCGGCGTGACCGAATACCAGTCCCCGCCTACGCGCATCGCCTCGCCCGCGGGCTGATACACGGCGGCCACCACCGCGGCCGTCGAGCCGCGGTCCAGGTCCAGCAGCTGCTCCTGGAAGTCGACCGCGATGCGGTGCTCGCTCGCCAGGACGCGGACCCGGTCCACGGCCGAGGACGTCAGCTCGGCCATTCGGCCGAACGCATCGAGTTCGGCGGCGTCGAATTCGCGCGGCGTGGGCCACAGCAGGATAAGCACCCCGACGACGCGATCCGCGTGATCCCGCAACGGGTGGGCCACGCAGGCGCGAACGCTGCCGGCGGTGTCCTGCACCGCGTGCTGGTAGCGCGGCGGCAGGTCGAACGTGTCCGGGACCACCATCGACTCGCCGGTGCGCACGACGTCGGCGCCGACCACCGGGGAGTCGAGCGTGGTCACGTGGTAGCGGTCGCGCAGTTCGCCGGGCAGGTGGCCGGCGTATTCGAACCGGATGTGGCGTTCGCCGTCGAAGATGCCGATCGTGACGGTGGCGGCGTCGGCGGAGCCGAACGAGGATTCCAGCAAGGCGTCGAGGATCCCGGCGACCGTGTCGGCGGCCTGCAGCGCGGAGTCGAGCAGCACCAGGTCCGACGCCGCCGCGCGACGCTGGCGGTCGCGCTCGCGCGCCACCGCGGCCAGCCGCGACTTCACCCGGTCGATCAGCTCCTGGGAGCGGAACGGCTTGGGCAGGTAATCGTCGGCGCCACCGGCGTAGCCCTCGTCGATCGCCTCCGCCCCCGCCCGGGCCGACAGCATGAGGACCGGCGTGGCCGCCAGTTGCGGATCCGCGCGGACGGCCGCCACCAGTCCGAAGCCGTCGATGCCGGGCATCATGACGTCGGTGACGACCGCGTCCGGGCGCAGCTTCCGCGTCATCGCCAGCGCCGACTCTCCGTCGGCGGCGAGCACGGTCTCCCAATGGGCCGACAGCACCCGATCGAGATGGTGCCGCATGTCGGCGTTGTCGTCGGCGATGAGCACCAGCTGGCGCGACCTCTCGGGCGCGGGAGCCGGCCCGTCGCCCCCCGAGACGGGCGTGAGCCATTGCCGGGCCTCGGCCACATAGGGGTTGCTCTCGTCCAGCTGGCCGGCCGTCGCCTGATCCGCCTCGGTACCGATCGATCGCGGCAGCCGGACGGTCACCGTGGTCCCCCGGTCCAGTTCGCTGTCGATCTCCACGGTTCCGCTGTGCAGCTCGACGAGCCCGCGCACCAGCGAGAGCCCGATGCCGGTGCCCTCCACGCTCCGGCCGCGCAGGTTGTCCGCGCGGTAGAAGCGGTCGAACAGGCGGTCGAGGTCTTCGGCGGCGATCCCCACGCCGGTGTCGCGCATGGTGACGACGCAATACCCGGGCTCGGCACGCACCTGGACCGAAATCGAGCCGCGCAGTGTGTATTTCACCGCGTTGGACAGCAGGTTCAGGATGATCGTCTCCCACATGCCCGGGTCGACGTCGGCCAGCACCGGGGAACAGTCGACGACGAGCTCGAGCCCCGCCCGGCGGCAGAGCTCGGTGAACGACGACGCGATGTGGGCGGTCAGCGCACCGACATCGGTGCATGCCAGCTTCGCGTTCGCGCGGCCGGCCTCGATGCGGGAGAAGTCGAGCAGCGATTCGACCAGGCGCTGCAGCCGCCGCGCGTTGCGGCCCGCCGTGCTCAGCCGGTCCGCCAGCACGCTGTCCGGCGCCGCTTCGGACAGCGCGTCGTCGAGCGGCCCGAGCAGCAGCGTCAGCGGCGTGCGGAATTCGTGGCTGACGTTGGTCAGAAACGCCGTCTTCGCCCGGTCCAGCTCGGCCAGCGCGTCGGCCCGCTGCCGTTGCTGCTCGTAGGAGACGATCTGCGCGAACGTCGACGTGAGCTGGTCGGCGAGCAGCTGGCAGAAGCCGCGGTACTGCGTGTCCAGCGGGCGGCGGGGACTGAGGCCGACCACCAGCGCCCCCGCGGCCGCCGCCTCGCCGAGCGGCAACACCAGGCCCTGTCGGGGACATTCCTCGCCGAAAAGCTCCGCGATACCCGGGACTACGTCCTCGAGCCGGTCGATGACGCGCGCCGCTCGCGCACGTGGCGTCTTGTCCCAACCGGTGAGCTCGGCCAGCGAGCCCGGCAGCAGGCGGCGGACGGCGGGCGTCGCCCCGCGTAGCGTGCTGTTGCGCGCGCCCTCCCCGTCGCCTGCCACATAGACGGCGATGAACGGCAGGTCCAGCGGTTGTGCCCCACAAACCGCGACGGCGCTACTCACCGCGTCGTCGATGGTGCGCGCGTCCATGACGGCGGTCGCCACCGCGTTGAGCAGGTGCAGCCGCCGCCCGCTCAAGACCCGGCCGGTCGTTTCGATCACCGCGCAGAAAATCGCGGTGACCGGGCCCTCGCCGCCGATGATGGGGCTGTAGGTGAACGTGAAGTAGCGCTCCTGCGACTGACCGGCCGTCATCAGCGGCAACATCAGGTCGTCGGACCACGTGGCGACGCCGGTCTCCATCACGCTGGTGAGCATCGGCGAGATCTGCGGCCAGATCTCCGACCACACCTGCTCGGCGCGCGAACCCAGGGCGGCTGGGTGTTTGTCCCCCAGGATTTGCGCGTAGCCATCGTTGTACATCAGGAACAGGTCGCCAGGGCAGAGCCAGAGCACGATGGGAAACCTCGAAGTGAGCGCGACCGCCACGGCCAGCCGTACCTCGGCCGGCCAGTCGGCGGGCGACCCCAACGGATGGGAGGCCCAGTCGAATTCGGCGAACCGGCGGCCCATCTCCCCGCCCAAACCGACCGCAGCCGCAAGATCGGCCGGCAGCGCCGGGGTCATTGCGGTCGCTTGTGTTGCAGCGCCTCGGACAGCGTGGGGTAGATGTCGAAGATGCGGTCCAGCTCGGTCACCTGGATAGGGCGAAGCACGGGGTCGTGGTCCGCGACCAGCCTGACTGGCGTGCCCGCTTCCTTGCCCGCGTCGTGGCACTCGAGCATGGCGTTCAGCGCGGCGCTGCCGAAGAAGTCGACCGCTTGCAGGTCGATGACGACGAGCCGGGCCGGGTGTGACTCGGCCAGCTTGAGCGCGGCGTTCAGCTGGGCGTTGACCTCATCGACGGTACTGGAGTCGACACCACCCTTGACGCGCACCACAACCGCGTCATCGAGAGATTCGTGTTCCACCGCCAACAACTTCTGTGCCTTTCGCAACCGTTCCGACGCGGTGCGCGCCGCTCGCAGTGCCTAGGAACACTAACGGTTTGCGGGCCGGCGCGTTCGCGTATTCCACTGGTTACCCAACGGACTCGTCGGATATCCGTTCATGCACCGTCAGCAGGACGTGATCAAACTGACTCTGCACCGCGGATGTGGCGCCGTCCAACGTGGTGACCTCGGCGAGCAGTTGCCGGGCCAGCGACCGCAGCTTCACATTGGTCTCCTGCGACCGCCACTGCAGCACCCGGAAGGCCTGCTCGGCGCTGACCCGATACACGTACATCAGCACCCCCTTCGCCTGCTCGATCGCCGCGCGGCTTTCGAACAGGTCGGGCAGTGCCTCGTCGAGCACCTCCTGGCGGGTCTCGTCCAAGGTGTTGGTGAGGTCGATGTAGTAGCCGGCGGTGCCCACCACGGCGCCCGACTCGTCGTGCATGCGGTCGGCCACCACGATCGCGTCGTGGACTCTGCCCGCCGTGTCGAGGAACCGGTGCCGGCTGGAGAACGACTCCGCGGACTCGAGCGCGTAGTCGAGCACCTCCTGGACGTGCCGACGGTCGTCGGGGTGCTTGTGCGACAACAACAGCTTCGTCGTCGGCTCGACGGTCCCCGGTTCGTATCCGTGCATCCTGGCGACCTCGTCGGACCACTCCCAGCGCTCGCCGATGAACCAGAACCGGAAGGCGCCGACGTTGAGATAGCGGGCGACCGCCTCGACGGGGCCCAGCTGTTGGCCGCGGGCACCGGCGGGTGTCGACCCGTCCGTCTCCCCTTGCTCTTGCACGTTTGCATTTTTCCATTCGGCGGATAAACCCGGCTACCGCCCCGGCGGATTGGCCGCCCACCTGCCGAGTGGCCTGGGGTGGGGGTAACGTCGCGGGCGGAACATCCAAATACGCGGGAGCGCACGTCGAATGCGCTGAGAGGACGGCTTGCGGCCGTCGACCGTACGAACCTGACCGGGTAATGCCGGCGTAGGGAGATGAAGAAATGACCGATGTACTTTCCAAAGCCGTCGAGGCGTCCGTCACCACGGGACCGATCGCGGGCAGCAGCAAGGTCTACCGCGAGCTGGACGGCGGTGCGCGCGTGCCGTTCCGGCGCGTGCACCTGTCCACCGGGGACCACTTCGACCTGTACGACACCTCTGGCCCGTACACCGACCCGGACGCGGTGATAGACGTGACGGCCGGGCTGCCGCCGCGGCCCGGGGTGGTCCGCGACCGCGGCACCCAGTTGCAGCGGGCCCGGGCCGGCGAGATCACCGCCGAGATGGCATACATCGCCGCCCGCGAGGACATGCCCGCCGAGCTGGTGCGCGACGAGGTCGCGCGCGGCCGCGCGGTGATCCCCGCCAACCACAACCACCCCGAGATCGAACCGATGATCATCGGCAAGGCCTTCGCGGTGAAGGTCAACGCCAACATCGGCAACTCCGCGGTGACGTCGTCGATCGCCGAGGAGGTCGACAAGATGGTGTGGGCCACCCGCTGGGGGGCGGACACCATCATGGACCTGTCCACCGGCAAGAACATCCACGAAACCCGCGAGTGGATCCTGCGCAACTCCCCCGTCCCGGTCGGCACCGTGCCGATCTACCAGGCGCTGGAAAAGGTCAAGGGCGACCCGACGGAACTGACGTGGGAGATCTACCGCGACACCGTGATCGAGCAGTGCGAGCAGGGCGTGGACTACATGACCGTGCACGCCGGCGTGCTGCTGCGGTATGTGCCGCTGACCGCCAAGCGGGTCACCGGGATCGTGTCGCGCGGCGGCTCGATCATGGCGGCCTGGTGCCTGGCACATCATCGGGAGTCGTTCCTCTACACCAACTTCGAGGAGCTCTGCGACATCTTCGCCCGCTACGACGTCACCTTCTCGCTCGGTGACGGGTTGCGGCCGGGCTCCATCGCCGACGCCAACGACGCCGCGCAGTTCGCCGAGCTGCGCACGCTGGGCGAACTGACCAAGATCGCGAAAGCCCATGGCGCACAGGTGATGATCGAGGGCCCCGGGCACGTCCCGATGCACAAGATCGTCGAGAACGTGCGGCTCGAAGAGGAGCTGTGCGAGGAGGCCCCGTTCTACACCCTGGGCCCGCGGATGGCCCTTGGCCAGGTCTGCGGAGTGGGCGGCGATCTTGTAGGCGATCACCCCGTCCTTGACG